>CAYRLN010000193.1:0-3982 GCA_964425065.1 uncultured Lachnospiraceae bacterium
ACTAGAAAACCGGGTTGTAGAGGCACGTAATTGCTCCTTCATATAGCCATGCTGACAGGTTCGCGAACAAGTTCGCTCACTGCCTGGGCATTTGCAGGCTTGTAAAGGTTCACACCAATTTGCCTAAACAGCACGGAAATTTAGAAGGAGAAACTCTTATGCTACCAACAATAGGAATATCGCACAGAAGGTGCCGGGGATGGACGAGAATAAGGCGTACATTGTGGGAATGCTACACGACATCGGACGGAGAGTGGGAATTGTTAATATTCCGAAACATGTATATGAGGGATATAAATATGCAATGGAAAAGGGATGGGATGAAGTTGCCAGAGTATGTATGACACATTCTTATCCACTTATGAAGGATGAGTTTGATTACGATCCGAAGACAGAAGAAGAGAAGACAATAAAAGACTATATTATCAATTGTCAGGCAGACGATTATGATAAATTGATTCAGATATGCGATGCCCTGGCCACGGACTATGGATTTGTGATTTTGGAAAAACGTTTTGTGGATGTAACCCGCAGATACGGGATTATGGAATCATATATACAAGGTTGGGAAATCACCTTTCAGAACAAAGAATACTTTGAAGAGAAAATGGGATGTTCCATTTATGATGTATTACCGGACATTGGAAGAACCACGTTATTGTGTCCCCCACCGTGGAAACCCGGTAACAACAAGTAGATAACTTCTAATTCACATCCCTATCATACAAAACTTACTATCGAGGATATCTAAATGAGCAAAAACAGGATAGTTACACTTAGCATAGCCGTAATAAACATCCTTTTGTGGATAATCAATATCATTGCAGGCGGTGGAAGCACTTGGGGACTTTTTATATCCGGCGGCGGATATTTAAAAGAATATGGCGAGGCCGCCTTTGGATACATATTTGAGCAAGGGCAGTGGTGGCGTTTTTTGACCTGCGGTTATCTTCATATGGGTGTCCTTCATCTATTGTGCAATCTGCTTGCATTACTGATAATTGGTAGTAAGGTGGAAGATGCCCTTGGGTCTGTGAAGACGGCGGTATTTTATAATTTGGGCATTATAGTTACGTCTTTTATTTGGTGTTTGATTTTTAGAAATGGCTCTATTGAGGGAGCTTCACTTGGCATATTTACTCTGATGGGAATTTGGCTTACACTATATTTGTCAGATAGTGAAAAAGAAAAATATATCTTGTCCGAAGCCGGAAAACGATACTTGCTGTGTTATATTATACTCGGCTGCTTCCTTGGAATAGGAACGATTGTTGTACATTTGATTGGATTTATTGTGGGAGCAATATTAGGTTTTGTAACGGCAAGATTTACCAAAGCGGAGGTACACAAACCATGAGTTTGTACGAGGATATCAAAAATTACATACCGGTGAATGAACAGGAGGAGCGGGATAAAGCGCAAATGCTTCAGTTCATGAGCAGTAATCCCAACTGTTTAAGCAGGGACAATCAAGTGGCGCATTTCACGGCCTCCATGTGGACTGTAAATAAAGAACGCACCAAAACTTTGATGGTGTATCACAATATTTATAATTCATGGTCATGGATTGGCGGACATGCTGACGGCGAAGAGGATTTGTGTGGGGTGGCATTTAGGGAATTGCAGGAAGAAACGGGAGTCCGAAATGCGACACTGATAAGCAACCGAATTTTCAGTCTGGAAACCTTGACAGTTGACGGACATGTGAAAAAGGGCGTTTATGTGCCCAGCCATCTGCACTTTAATGTCACCTATTTGGCGGAGGCTGAGGAAAGTGAGACTTTAATTGTAAATGAAGAGGAAAACAAGGCGGTGAAATGGTGGACCTTTGAAGAGGCTTTAGAAGCATCAACCGAGCCTTGGATGATAGAAAATGTATATAAGAAGCTGATGCAGAAGTGTGAATAATATGAGAAGAGAAAAGGAAGGTGAAAAAGATGGCATTAAATCCGATGCAATTAATGGGACTGAAAAATGATTTAGAAAAGTTTAAGGACAATCATCCGAAATTTGTGCAGTTTATACAGGCAATGGCACAGAGCGGCATTCAGGAAGGAACGATACTGGAATGTAAGGTGATTTCACCCGAAGGGCAGGAAATCCAGGCGAATATAAAGATTACCCAGGATGACTTGGCGCTTTTCCAGAAACTGAAAGAGATGGCATAAAAGGACAAAAGAAAAGCACGCTCAAATTATGAGCGTGCAGTTTTGGTTTTTATTGATTTTACTTTAGCGATTATCCACTGTGTCAAATAGGTGAGCACCGTAGCAAAGACAAGGGTTGCAACTAAGCAAAGCATATAATAAAGAATAGGATTTATCTCGCCAAGGATGCGCGTATAAATGGATTTCATTACATATAGCACTGTGTGATGGCAGAGGTAAATGCCATATTCGATTTTGCTTAAGAAACGGATGGGTTTGATTTCGCCATATTTTCCAAGCAGGCGGCCAAGTCGCATAAACAGCAGGAAAATAAAGAGTGCCATAATATTTTTGCGAAGCAATTGCGGTCCGGGAAATTCGGCGAAAAGTAATGTAATCGCACCTAGTAAAACACCTACAAAAATGAACCAGGGCAGGCGTTCCAGTTTTTCCTCAAAATGGTAAAGCATCATGCCAAGCCAGAACATGGCGACCCCGGTAATTAAGTGGGCGTCATCGGGAACCGGTCCCCA
Organism: uncultured Lachnospiraceae bacterium; assembly: GCA_964425065.1. Classification (GTDB taxonomy): domain Bacteria; phylum Bacillota; class Clostridia; order Lachnospirales; family Lachnospiraceae; genus Acetatifactor. The sequence continues at coordinate 2,681 of CAYRLN010000193.1, forward strand.
AGTGAAAATCAGGTTCATGACATAGAGTGCAAGGACAAGGATGGAACCAACCAATTTACTTTTCTTATACAGGAACTGAAGCAACGGAAACAGCAGATAAATGCACAGGATGATGGCAGTGTACCACTCGCCTACCAGTGCGCCGTTTTGAATTCCGACAAAGTTCAGGTAATTGTCAATTCCAAGAACCGTAAAAATCATACGCCATGGTGCTAAACCTGCCAGTACCTGATTTTGTAACAGTACGGTGTGCCCGAAGAGCACAATTACGTAGCAAAGGTAAAAAGCGGGGAAAATGGAAAGCCAGCGTTTTACATAGAATTTTTTTACGTCTAATTCTTTTCCATAGTTTCTCGCCAGACAGTTACCGGATATGAGGAAGAAAAGGGAGGTACCCACGCAGCCCCAATCACCATTGGCAAAGCCGTAGAGTAAGCCCTGTCTTTCCAAAACGATAATAAAATGGAAATGGAACACCATGAAAATGGCGATAATTCTTAGTATGTCTAAATAACTTTTTTTCGTTTTCATATGTTTTCTCCAAAGAAAATGATATGAAAATTATAACAAAAGAGAGGGACTTGTGCAAGCAAGGGATAGGAGCATAAAAAGATGAAGTTATTATACGGCACCGGCAATCCGGCAAAAATAGCGGCCATGCAAAGACGACTGGAGGGTCTGGGAATTGAACTGATAGGCCTCAAGGATTTGGATAAGCCCATACCGGAAATCGAGGAAAACGGAACCACTCCGCTGGAGAATGCAGAAAAGAAAGCAAAGGGGTATTTTGAAGCTTTTGGGATGCCGGTCTTTTCCTGTGATTCGGGATTATATATTGACAGCCTCCCGGATGAGTTACAGCCGGGCGTGCATGTGCGCACCGTAAATGGAAAATATCTTTCGGATGAAGAGATGCTTGCTTATTATGCGGGACTTGCAGAGAAGTATGGAAATCTCACCGCCAGATATCGCAATGCCATTTGTCTTATTTTGGACGAGGGTCATGTATATGGGGCAATGGAAGAATCCATGGCAAGCGAGCCTTTTATTATCACTTCCAAGCCTCATGAAAAAAGAAAAAAGGGATTCCCACTGGACAGCATTTCCCTGGAGATCAAAACCGGAAAGTACTATTATGATCTGGCTGCCGAGGAATTGGATCAGGTGGCAGTAGAAGATGGATTTTTGGAGTTTTTTAGGAAATATGTTGTTGGATAAGAAGATTTATATGAAATAAGATATGTACCCGTTCGCTTGAAGGAAAGTGAACGGGATTTTTATTTGTGGATTGGTTAGTGGGAC
>CAYRLN010000194.1:0-3971 GCA_964425065.1 uncultured Lachnospiraceae bacterium
GGTGTGGCACGTTCCGTTATTATGAATCCGGAACTGATTATCGCCGATGAACCGGTATCCGCTCTTGACGTTTCTATTCAGGCGCAGGTTATCAACCTTTTGAATGAGCTGAGAGAACGTTTGGGACTTACCATTCTCTTTGTTGCCCATGACTTGTCTGTAGTAAAATATTTCTCAAATAGAATCGGTGTTATGTATTTCGGTAAGATGGTAGAACTTGCAGACTCTGAGGAGTTATTTAAGAATCCTCTTCACCCTTATACAAAGTCATTGCTTTCCGCAATTCCTCTTCCGGATCCTATTTACGAGAAAACCCGTCAGAGAATTACGTATAATCCGTTGGCAGAGCATGATTATTCCGTGGATAAACCATCTTTCAGGGAAGTTGCTCCCGGACATTTCGTAATGTGTAATGATGCAGAATTCGAGAAATATAAAGCAAGCCTGAAATAGTACTTGAAGAGGTAGACATGAAGAAAAAAACCTTAATAAAATACGCAATCTATATGGTGATTGGACTTTTGATGGCGGTTCTGAATTTTGAAGGACAGGGACTTTTTGAAGAAGAGATTCTCGCTGAGAAAATGGGGATTTTATCAGACTGTTTTCTGCTTCCGGCGGTTCTTTTTGGCGGAGTGGGTCTGCTGACCTGGATTGCGGCTCAGGGTACCTTTGACATGTTATCTTTCGGTTTTTCGCATTTCATTATGGGAATTGTGGATCCGAAAAAGAGACAGGAATCTTTTTACGAGTATAAAGCCCGAAAAGAAGAGAAGGGAAACGGCTGGGCTAAGGAAATATTTGTGGTAGGATTGATCTACGCAGTGGTATGTTTCGGATTTCTGGCAGGTTACATGCTGATGGTTTAGGTGTGGAATAACGTATCAAAATAAAATTTACTATTGAATTTTAAAACAGACTATGTTACAATCATTGATGTGTTTGTGCATAGTCTGTTTTGCACATGGAAAGAGAACAGCCTTAGGAGGTGTGATATAGATGGAAGTTTTAAGAATGATTCTTACAATCGTATTTATTATTGTTTGTATCGGTCTGGTAGCATTAGTGCTTTTACAGGAAGGTAAAGCTGCAGGTTTAGGTGCGATTAGCGGCGCTGCTGAAACATATTGGGGAAAGAACAAAGGTCGTTCCATGGAAGGCACTTTGGTTAAGATTACAAAAGTTTTAGCGGTATCGTTTATTATTCTTGCGGTTATACTGAATATAAACTTTTAAGTTGATTACTTAGAAGAGCACTCTTGTAATGAGGGTGCTCTTTTTTTCGGTGTATGAGGTGTGATAGAAAATGGATTTGAAAGAAAAAAGGAAAAAAGTGATATGTGACCTGGTGGAAGATTCTTTCTATGTTCCTATGAAAGAAAAAGAACTGGCGATTTTTTTGCAGGTCAGCATAGAGGATAGAGAGGAACTGAAAAGAGTTCTGGATGAATTGGTGGAAGAAGGCAGGTTGGACCGTACGCCCAAGGGAAAATATATCAAAGGCAACGGCAAGACAAAAACACTCCATAAAGAGATGGGTAAGGAAGTGCTTTGCGGTACCTACATCAGTCACCCTAAGGGATTTGGTTTTGTGGAAATAGACGGACTGGATGAGGATTTGTTTGTTCCCGAGGGAATGTCTGCAGATGCATTTCACAAAGATACCGTGGAGGTGGAACTTCTTCCTGCAACAGGAGGCAAACGCAGGGAAGCAAAGGTTGTAAAAGTTACAGCCAGAGGCTTTGAACGATTGGTGGGAACCTATGAAAAATCGCAGAACTTTGGATTCGTGGTACCGGATAACGACCGATTTGGTGCGGATATCTTTGTGCCTGTGGAACGTTCTAAAGGAGCAGTGAATGGACATAAGGTAGTTGTGGAGATTACCGACTACGGTCATATTGGAAGGAACGGTCGCAGAAGAAGTCCGGAAGGAAAAGTGGTAGAAATCATTGGCCACATCAATGATCCCGGTGTGGATATTATGTCCATTGTAAAAGGATTTGATTTGCCCATGGAGTTTCCGGAAAAAGTGCTGAATCAGGCGCAGAGAGTGTCAAATCCCGTTTCCGAAGCGGACATGGCAGGCAGAAAAGACCTGAGAGATGTTTTGATGGTAACAATTGACGGGGAGGATGCCAAGGATTTGGATGATGCAGTCAGCGTTTCCAAAGAAAACGGTATTTATCATCTGGGTGTGCATATTGCAGACGTTACCAACTATGTACAGGAAAATTCAGCTTTGGACAGGGAAGCCGTAAAGAGAGGTACAAGTGTTTATCTGGTTGACCGGGTAATTCCCATGCTTCCCCATGTTTTATCAAACGGAATCTGTTCTCTAAACCAAGGGGAAGACAGATTGGCACTTAGTTGCCTGATGGACATTGATGAAAAAGGACAGATTGTAAACTACGAGATTACAGAGTCTGTGATTTGTGTAAATCAGAGAATGACTTATACTTCCGTAAAAAAGATATTGGAAGACAAGGACGAAGAGGAGTGTAAGCGCTATGAAACGCTGGTTCCCATGTTCGAACTTATGGAGGAACTGGCTCTGATTCTTCGCGCGAAACGCAGAAAACGCGGTGCTATTGATTTTGATTTTCCGGAAAGTAAGATTGTATTGGACGCTGAAGGACATCCCACAGATATTAAACCTTACGAGAGAAACAGTGCCACCAGAATTATTGAGGATTTTATGCTTGTAGCAAATGAGACAGTGGCACAGCATTTTTACTGGCTGGAGCTACCCTTTGTCTACCGGACACATGATACGCCGGATCCGGAGAAAATCCAGAAATTGTCTGCATTCATTAACAATCTGGGCTACTATATCAAGACGGTGGGACAGGCAAGGGGCAGTCTGAATGCCGGAAAAAGTAAGAAATCATCTGCCGCTGCAAGTGAAATTCACCCTAAGGAGATACAGAAACTGCTGGATAAAATAGAAGGTACTCCCGAGGAGGCTATGATTAGCCGCCTGACGCTGCGCAGCATGAAACAGGCGAAATATACTACGGAAAGCAGTGGGCATTTTGGGCTTGCCTGTGATTTTTATTGTCATTTTACGTCGCCAATCCGCAGATATCCGGACTTACAAATTCATAGGATTATCAAAGAACAGTTGCGCGGAAGGCTTGCGGGTGATAGAATTGCTCATTATAACGGTATTTTACCTGAGGTGGCAAAACATTCTTCGGAGATGGAACGCAGAGCGGAGGAAGCGGAGCGCGAAACGGACAAATTGAAGAAGGTGGAATTTATGGAAAAGCATCTCTATCAGGAATATGAGGGAGTGATTTCCGGTGTGACCACCTGGGGAATCTACGTGGAACTTCCCAATACAGTGGAGGGTCTGGTTCATGTTTCGAAACTTCCCGGAGATTATTTCCATTATCGTGAGGAAACTTATGAAATGGTGGGAGAGATGACGGGAAAGACTTATAGTCTGGGCCAGGTGGTAAAAGTATGGGCTACGGATGCTGACAGGGCAGCAAGAACCATTGATTTTGAAATTCTGGAAGGAGAGGAAGAAGATGGCTGAAAAAGAACGGATGAAATTGGTAGCCAACAATAAAAAGGCCTTTCATGACTACTTCATAGATGAAAAATTCGAAGCGGGAATTGAACTTCATGGCACGGAAGTAAAATCCATGCGCATGGGAAAGTGCAGTATAAAAGAATCCTTCATCCGAATTGAAAAAGGAGAAGTGTTTATCTATGGCATGCACGTAAGCCCTTATGAGAAAGGTAATATTTTCAACAAAGACCCTCTTCGCATAAAAAAATTGCTGTTGCATAAGGCGGAGATAAATAAATTGGCAGGTAAAATTTCAGAAAAGGGTTATACACTGGTGCCTTTACAGGTATACTTTAAAGACGGAAGGGCAAAAGTGGAAATCGGTCTTGCCAGAGGTAAAAAACTTTACGATAAGCGCGAGGATCTTGCAAAGAAGGATATAAAAAGGGAG
>CAYRLN010000195.1:0-3949 GCA_964425065.1 uncultured Lachnospiraceae bacterium
CCGTATCGAGGGAACGTTGTTTGGCAACGGCGAAAGAACCGGTAACGTGGATATCATCACGGTGGCAATGAACATGGTTTGTCATGGTGTGGACCCGGGGCTGGATTTCTCCAACATTTCAAAAATCCGCGAGACCTATGAGACCCTTACCCGCATGCGTGTATATGAGCGTGCTCCTTACGGCGGTGATTTGGTGTTTACTGCCTTTTCCGGTTCCCATCAGGATGCTATTTCCAAAGGCATGGCCTGGAGGAACGAAGGCAAAAGCGGTGAGCGTTGGGATGTTCCCTATCTTCCTATTGATCCCCAGGATCTGGGCCGGGAATACGAATCCGATGTTATCCGTATCAACAGCCAGTCCGGTAAGGGCGGTATCGCCTTTATCCTGAAACAAAATTTCGGCTTTACCCTTCCCGACAAAATGCGTGAAGAGGTTGGCTATCTGGTAAAAGGCGTTTCCGACCATCGCCACCAGGAACTCTCTCCCAGTGATATCTATCAGATTTTTGAAGAAACATATATTAACCAGCACGAAGTGTTTGCCATTCCCGAATGTCACTTCCGGCAGATAGACGGTATTCAGGCAGAGGTAACCATCGAACAATCCGGTGAAAAGCGCACTGTCACTGCAGGCGGCAACGGTCGTTTGGATGCGGTAAGCAATGCCATCAAAACATACTTTGGCATTACATATGAACTCTCTATCTATGAAGAGCATGCCATCTCCACCGGTTCCCATTCCAAAGCCGCTTCCTATGTAGGAATCAAAAAAGACGGCAAACTTTTCTGGGGTGTAGGTGTCGATGAAGATATCATCAAGAGTTCTATTGCCGCTTTGGTATCTGCAACCAATAAACTTGCGAAAAATGAAGATGTCTCTGAGGGACGCGAAGAACGGGTTGTAGATATCGTAAATTATATTCAAGCTCATTATACCGATGTCACCTTAGAGGAACTGGCAGAAAAATTTGAGTTGTCTAAAGCATATATTTCTACTTACATTAAAGAAAAAACCGGTATGACCTTCCAGGATGCGGTAAAAAATGCCCGCTTGAAAAAAGCTTGCAGACTGTTAAAAGAAACCAATCAAAAAATTGAAACCATTGCAGAAACTGTGGGCTACGAAAGTGTGGAACACTTTAACCGGGTTTTTAAAAAGGAATATGACATGACTCCCATGCAATTCCGTAACGAAAAATAAATGCGTTTTTTATGTTAACCGACATAGTGCACCGCTGTGTCGGTTATTTTTATTAAATTTAGGACACTTTTTACAATAAACCGATTGACCGAATGAGAAATATCATATATTCTATATCTAGTACGAGAGAAGGTATGGTGTATCATGTATATAGAAGAATTAGAAGTTGGAAAGAATCTTACCATCCAGGTAGTCATCGGATCCGAACAGTTAGAGTTTCCCTTGACCATACTGGAAATTGTTCCAAAAAAACATGGCATTTTTACCACTGCAATCATGAAAGACGAAAAAGTGCTTTCATTTAAAGCAGCGGGTATTCTTACACACTTAATCGTAGCATTTAATGAAAACAAACCTCATGTGTTTTATAACGTGACTATTCAGACATTGAAATCGGATGAGGGTAATTATTGCTACTTCATTTCAACTCCTGCACCAAGCAAGGAGTTTAATCGTCGTGGCGCTTTCCGTTGTTTTGTCGGTTTACGGGGTTCCGTGCAGATTGGGGTTGGTACCACCGGTTTGGACACTACAATTAAAGATGTTAGTGCTACCGGATTTTCCTTTGTACTTCCGGCAAGTGCCAAAGAAATTAAAGCAGGTTCTATTGCCCATATTGTTCTTACCGATTATTTAAAAGAAACCGGAGAGAATTTTAAAATTCCTTTAACCGGAATCGTTGTCCGCAGTTACAAAATGGAAAATGGCAATGTGGTATACGGTTGCAAGTTAAATGCAAAAGTCATCGGTTTGGACAGATATATTCTGGTTAAGGAACGTTTACGTCTCAATAAAAGCAGACAGGTGCATTAAGCATCTGTCTTTTTTATTTATAAACATTATAAAAGAAGAAAGGGTTTTCTCATGCAACAGAATCAAAATTTGAAAACTTATACATTAAAAGAGATTCCTCATTACAAGGTTCACGGCAGAACAGACAACAGCCAATATCCTCTTCCTCTGTTTTGGAACGGAAGCGGTATTGAAGTAAACACAAACGGAACGGAACTTTGGATTGATATCGATGTGGATTTCGACACTTTTGAACCATGGGTGGGTACGGATATTGACGGAGCATTTATGAGCAGACAGATGCTGATGCCCGGCAGTTATTCTCTCTGCCTGTTCCGGAATATGACAATGGATGCCGTTAAAAATGTGCGTTTTTACAGGGAATTACAAGCGATGTCCGAAGATAACAACTGTCACATTCTTGTTCGCAGTTTCCGCACAGACGGAGAATTTTTTCCCGTTTCCGATAAACGTTTCAAACTGGAGTTTATCGGCGACAGTATTACCTCCGGCGAAGGCACCTATGGTCCGGAGGGCGACCAGCCTTGGATTTCTATGTTCATGAGTTCCAGCAGAAACTATGCCACCATGACAGCAAAGGCATTGGATGCCGACTTTCGGTTAATCTCCCAAGGCGGTTGGGGCGTTCTCTGCGGATGGGACAATAACCCCCACCACAATATTCCTTCCCGTTATGAAAAAATCTGCGGTCTGGGACTGGGCGAATGCAACGAAAAATTGGGGGCACAGAAGCCGAATCCTTTTCATGAATGGAAACCGGATGCCATCGTGGTAAATCTGGGCACAAATGACTGCAGTGCTTTTAATCAACCCATGTGGGAAGATCCCGCCACCGGCGAAAGTTTCAAACAGCGTTTGAACCCTGATGGTTCCTTTGTGGCAGAAGATGCCGCCCGTTTTGAAAAAGCCGTCGTAGACTTTTTATACATGCTCCGACGAAATAATCCTACTTCCTCCATCGTATGGGTATATGGTATGCTGGGATATGATTTGAGCCTTCCTATTACAAATGCAATTAACACCTTCCGCAAAGAAAGCGGCGATATCAAAACCTTCTTTCTCCAACTGCCCAACACAACGGAGGAAACTGTTGGTTGCCGTTTCCATCCCGGAGTAAAATCCCATGAACGTGCAGCGAAAGTTTTGACGGAATACTTAGCCCAATTGCTTGGAGCATAATTTTTTACAAACAAAAAGGTATTGCAGCCCTCAAAGGGTCCAATACCTTTTTTTCATTTATTTATCTGTTTCCGAGATTCGTTTCTCTAATTGCTTTTCTAACGGACAAAACTTTTCCCGGCGATACAGAGAGTTCATCAACTCCCATTTCCAGTAATTGCCCGGTGAGGGTAATGTCCGCGGCAAGTTCTCCGCATATACCGGCCCAAATCCCGGCTTTGTGGGCATTGTCCACCACCATTTTTATCATTCTCAGTACAGCAGGATGTCTTGCATCATACAAATCATCCAATTTGGGATTTTGCCTGTCGATAGCCAGAGTATACTGTGTCAAATCGTTTGTTCCGATACTGAAAAAGTCCACTTCCTCCGCCAGTTCCTTGCTCATCATTACAGACGCCGGCGTTTCAATCATAATTCCCTCTTCAATATCTTTATAGGCAATGCCGCTCTCCTGAAGTTCGCTCTTTACCTCAGCCACCAGTTTCTTAATCTGCCGCACTTCCTCCACGGAAATAATCATGGGATACATTACCGCAAGGTTCCCATATGCTGAAGCACGGTAAATTGCCCTAAGCTGGGTTTTAAATATCTCCGGCCGATCTAAGCAAATGCGGATAGCCCGGTAACCCATAGCCGGATTTTCTTCCTTGGGAATCTGAAAATAATCCGCCTGCTTATCTGCCCCGATGTCCAGTGTACGGATAATCACCTTTTTACCGCCCATGGTTTCTGCCACCGTTTTATATACCTGAA
>CAYRLN010000196.1:0-3934 GCA_964425065.1 uncultured Lachnospiraceae bacterium
ACAGATAACGGCTGCGGTATGACACCGGAGGAACTGGAGGTTCTCCGCCAAAAAGTGAGGGAACAGCGTATCGATACCAGCAGCAGTATCGGTCTCAGCAATATTAACCGTCGAATTAAATTATGTTATGGGGATTTATACGGTATGCATATCGAGAGCGAACCGGCTAAAGGAACGGAAGTAACACTGACACTCCCCGTAAAATATACCAGCACCTCGGAGAATTAAACTCCGGGGTGTAATTTTTACACATATAAATGTAAAAAAATGTGCGTATAAAATGTAAAAAAGGAATGGTTTTTTTTGCATGTATTTTAATATAAACTTGATTTTGTAAAGACTCTAGGGGCTATATTGTTTGACGAAAACGATTAAGTTCCGGGAAAACGTCAAAAAACAGGAGGGTTTATCATGAAAAAGACATTGAAGAGAGTATTTGCAGCTCTGTTCGCAGCAGTTCTTTTGATTGCCGGTGTCGGTGCACAGCCTGCACAGGCCAGCGCAGCAGAAGACGGCTACACAGCATTCCTTATGTTCACAGACAGAAACTGGGGATTCGGAAACTGGGATCAGACACTTGCAAGTGCTACAACACAGGTTACAGGTGATGGTACATACACTGTAACACTTAATGCTTCCGAAGTCGGTGGCGATGGCACTACAGCAGCATCCGGCGCAATGGTATTCTGCGTAGATATCGTTGATGCAGTAACCGGTATGTCTGCAACAGGCAAAACATTTGAAGTAACAGACTTAAAAGTTACAGCAGACGGTAACGACGTTGCAGTTGATATGAGCAAAATTGCAACCGGTGACATCGAAGAAAAAGGTACTTACAGAATCGAAATTTACAACGAGTATGGCTCAACAGTAAACGATTCTCCTATCGACCAGAACGGTCTTTCTTTCGTAGACACATTGTCCGTAACTTTCACAGTTAAGACTGTAGATGCTCCTGCATCCGAAAGTGCTGCAGCCAGCGCAGTAATTGACAATACAGCATTCCTTATGTTCACAGACAGAAACTGGGCATTCGGTAACTGGGACGCTACACTTGCAAGCGCTACAACACAGGTTACAGGCGCCGGTTCTTATTCCGTAACATTGAACGCAACTGAGGTTGGCGGAGACGGCACAACAGCAGCATCCGGCGCAATGGTATTTTGCGTAGACGTAGTTGGCCTTGGCGCGACTCTTGCAGCAAGCGGTCAGGAAGCTAAACTTACAAACATTTCCATTCTTGCAGACGGCGCAGAAGTTGCAGTAGATGCAAGCAAAATCGTAACAGGCGATATCGAAGAAAATGGAAACTTCAGAATTGAAATTTATAATGAATATGGTTCAACCGTAAACGATTCCCCTATCGATCAAAATGCTCTTGCATTTGCACAGACTCTTACAGTTAACTTCGATATCGAAATCGGAACAATGGTAAAAGAAAACACAGCATTCCTTATGTTCACAGACAGAAACTGGGCATTTGGTAACTGGGACGCTACACTTGCAAGCGCTACAACAACCGTTGCAGGTGATGGCACATACACAGTAACACTGAACGCTTCTGAAGTTGGTGGCGACGGCACAACAGCTGCAGCAGGCGCAATGGTATTCTGCGTAGACGTAGTTGGTCTTGGAACAGTAGTTCCCGATCTTACAGCAATCACAGTTTCCGATGTTAAGATTCTTGCAGACGGCGCAGAAGTTGCAGTAGATGCAAGCAAAATCGTAACAGGCGATATCGAAGAAAATGGAAACTTCAGAATTGAAATTTACAATGAGTATGGTAATACAGCAGCTGATGCACCTATTGATCAGAACGCTCTTGCATTCAAAGATACTTTGAGCGTAACCTTTACACTTGGCGGTATTGTATACGGTGCGGTTGAAGCGGAAGAAGAGGAAGTGGTAGAAAATGAAATCGACCTTAATGGTACTTTCAATGCTTATCTCTTACTCCAGACACCTAACTGGACATATCGTGACGGTTGGAACTCCGCAAATGGTATTGGTTCCGACAACTGGGGTCAGTTCATTAAGAACAATGATACAGGTGAAACATATGGTGTAGTAACAGACACAGTTATTGCAGGTAACGGTACATACACAGTAACCATTACAGATCTTGGTTCAATCATCGCTGATGATTTCGCAGCAGCTGGTCAGGACTACTTCAATATCCTTGGTGTTACAACAGATATTCCTTACAATCAGGCAATTACCATTACAAATCTTGTTACCAAAATGGATGGTAAAGAAATTGACAAACAGGATGTGGCATATCAGAATCCTGATGACACAGATTACTTTAACCTGACTGTTCAGAATATTTGGAATAGTGACAGAAGCTCAATTGCTTATTATTCTGCACCTACATCCAAAATCGAAATTACTTTCACGGTTTCCGGTTTTGCTTATGACAAAGAAGAAGATCTTTCTCAGGATGTAACAGTGGATGAACCTACAGAAGACGTAGCAACACCCGACGATGATACACAGACATCTGCTCCCGCAGAAGAAGATGGCGCACCTAACATGGTTGTTATTATTGTGGTAGTAGTTGTAGTAGTTGTTGTTGCAGCAGTAGCAGGCGTGCTGGTAGCAAAAAAGAAAAAAACAAAATAATCGGTTTTAATCAAAATTGATTGATACAGAAAGATGGGACGATTTGTCCCATCTTTTTTTGTGATGGCGACGGGGCGGGCACCATCGTGCTTGAGAGAAAGCAAAAAATTACTGTAATTTCTATCAAGTAATTACGGTATCTTTAAAAGCCGGGGCTTTGTATAATTACCTTAATGAGTTAAAGTATGCTTCAAGGATTTTGTGAAGTGAAAAATAGGAGGTAAAAAATGAAAGAGGAACTGACTGGAAGGGAGAAAGTTGCAGGTTGGTTATATTACATTGTGCGCATTGCAACGATACTTTCCGTAGTAATGGTATTCTTCCCGGCCTTTAACCCGGGCAGGATTAGCGGACTCATTAATAAGAATATGTCTCTGTTTACATCTGCAGTATCCTATGGCAGTTTGACAGAAAACTGTATCAGGGCATTTGATAAAGGATGGGTTAGTGAGTCAGCATTTATTATTTTGTTTATTTCCTGTATGATAATCGTTATTGGTATTATCGGTACGGCAGCGATGGGTTGTATGTCCATCGGTAATAACAAATTTAAAAAATTTGGTAACTGGTTTGGCTTGGCGGGTTCTTTGCTGCAGATTGCAGGTCTCATGGGAATTTATGTGGCTTACACCAAAATGGCAGCAACTGACAGACCGGAAAAGATTACTCCCACTTTTGCCACAACGAACTGGATGATATACTTGGTTTTAGCGTTGGTTATATTTGCGCTTCTGGCGCTGATTCAGGGATTGCTTCCCAGGGTGGAAAAAGGCGAAAAATTTGAGATGCAGTCTAAGTTCAAACTGTTTTTGATGTTTATGCCTTTTGCAGCCCTTACCTTTGTTTTCAGTTATCTTCCCCTGTATGGTTGGAGATACGCGTTCTTTGATTATACGTCCGGCGGAACTCTCTCCGCAGACAATTTTGTAGGCTTTAAATGGTTTACCATGTTGTTCCAAAGTGAGGCTACCAGAAGTGATATTGTAAGAGTTCTTCGAAATACCCTGGCAATGAGTGGTCTTGGTATCGCAACCAGCTGGTGTGCAATGGCATTTGCTATTTTCCTTAACGAGATAAAAAGTTCCAAAGTGAGAAGATTTGTACAGACGTTCACAACGATTCCTAACTTTATCAGCTGGGTTTTGGTATATGCAATTGCGTTTGCCATCTTCTCAACAGACGGTTTTATCAGTAACCTGTTTGTTAATATGGGAATCTGGGAAAGTGGCGTGAACATGCTTATGGGAGATGACCACATTTGGCTCAAGATGCTTGCATGGGGAATGTGGAAAGGTATCGGTTGGAGTGCCAT
>CAYRLN010000197.1:0-3917 GCA_964425065.1 uncultured Lachnospiraceae bacterium
GTGCTATATAGATTTAAGGTGTAGATGGATGAAGACAAAAATTCTTTTTGAAGATAGTGATATATTGGTAATATACAAACCTGCCGGAATTGCAACCCAGACGGCCAAAGTGGGTCAGGCGGATGTAGTCAGTGAACTTACCAATTATCTGGCAAAATCACGGATGGACAGGATAAAGGGAGGAATGGCTCCTTTTGTCGGAGTGGTTCACCGCTTGGATCAGCCGGTAGAAGGTGTGCTTGTATTCGGAAAACACAAAAAGGCAACCGCGGAGTTAAATAATCAGTTGGCAGATGGCAGGCTGAAAAAATATTATTTGGCGGCGGCATGTGGAAAACCGGCAGAGGCACAAGACAAACTCGTGGATTATTTGATTAAAGACAAGGATGGAAGTGCCAGAATTGTCAGGGAATCTCATCCGGATGCAAAAAAAGCCGTGTTGGAATACAACTTGATGGGGACAAATAACATGCAAGTTGGAACGAGGCAAGAGGTAGAGGATTTATGGAACCGGGAGCTTGAGGTAAGTCTTTTGGATGTGCATTTGATGACCGGAAGATTTCATCAAATCCGGGTGCAGATGTCCCACATGGGATGCCCGCTTCTGGGAGATTTGCGATACGGCAATGAAACTTCGCAACTCATCAGCAATTCGTTAAATATCAGAAATACGGCATTGTGCGCGTATCATTTGGAATTTATGCACCCCATGTGCGGTAAAAAAATGGAATATACTGTCACCCCGGAAAATAAGGCTTTTGCTATTTTTCAGAATTATTTGCCTTAAATATCTCATACTAATTATAAAGGAGGTTGTGTTACCTTCGGAAATGGCGGTATTGGTATGGGTGAGAAATTAATAAAAAACAAATATATAGTACTGCTCCTTATCGTAGGAGCAGTCTATTTTTTTCTGCAATATATATGTCCTCTGATTGCGCCTGTTTTGGTCGCAATTCTTTTTTTAACCACTCTTTATCCCACTCTCGATGACATTCAGAAAAAGACACACATAAAAAAACAATTTTTAGCCGTGATTTTCATCAGTTTCTTAGGCATTGCACTGGTATGTCTGGCGTGGATTATTGTTACAGTATTCATGCAATATGTCCCCGAGTTTTTGGGAAATGCAGACAATGTGCAGCTTCAAATAAATCTTTTTGTAAGGGAATGTTGTGATGCGATAGAACGGACCTTTGGAATCAGTGCGCGGGCAGTGGAAAGCGGTATTATAGAAAAAGTTGATATTCTGGTGGAGGATTTTCAAGATCAGATTTTGCCGGGACTTCTCAGTAAATCATGGAGTTATGCAAGAAGTGTTTTTTCGCTGGGGGGATTTATCGGTATTACTGTGATTGCCACAGTGCTTCTTGCCAAAGATTATGATGAAATATTGGATAAAATGGCGGTGGAAAGCGGGAGCCGCATGGTACTGGAGGTAGTGGTCCGGGTAATCAGATATATTGCCACTTTTGTAAAGGCACAGTTAATTATTATGATTACAGTGGGCGGATCATGTATGCTGGTGCTCGGCCTGTGTAAAGTGGAGAATGGTGTACTTTGGGGGATGCTGGCAGGATTTTTAGATGTGCTTCCCTTTATCGGAACGGGAATCGTTCTCATTCCCATCACAATCTGGCAATTACTTCAAGGTCACTATTTCCAGGCGGTGGCTTGTGTGGCGTTGTATGTATTTTGCATTTTGGTCCGGGAATCCATGGAACCTAAGTTGATAGGGGACAAAGTAGGTATTTATCCGGTGGGAATATTAATCGCGGTTTATGCAGGATTAAAACTTTTTGGAATATTAGGAATATTTCTTGGTCCGTTAGGACTGGTAATTATCCAACAGATTTATAAGGCTGTTTTTCGTCCGGTTGACGGAGTCGGAAAAAATGGATATGATGAAGATACCGGTGTCGGAAATGATGCTGACGATGAAGAGAAGGAGAGATCCTGAAAAGATGCAAATGATGAAAAAATTTGTGGGCGTAGTTATTTCGGTGATAGGCTGGCTTTATTTGGTTATGATTGTGGGAATACTGCCCTTTTATTATACCGAAGGATATGGCTATATCGGTTCTGACAAAGCCCGTTTTTTTAAAACTTTTGGGTTCCCGCTCCTGATAGCAGGATTTGTGGGAATGGTTATATATGCTGTTTTAGATACCATTCTTTCCTGTAAAGGAAAAGCAAAAGAAGAGATATGGTCGTGGATAAAAGGGAAGTTCTCCCTTACGGATATTTTCATCTTGTGCTATGCGGCGGTTATGATTATCTCGTACTTTAGCACGGAATATAAGGACACGGCATGGTATGGATATGAAAAGTGGCCAAACGGTTTGGTACCGCATTTAATGGTTGTGATTTCTTATTTTATGCTATCCCGTTTTATGGTGGGACAGGAGTATTTCTTTAGCCTAATCCGCAAGGTATTTATCGTGGTGTTTGTGCTGGCCGTTCTTGACCGTCTGGAAATACGGCCGTTAAATATGGATTATGCAAACTTTGGTTTTTTGTCCACCATCGGGAATATCAACTGGTTTTGCGGATATTGGTCGGTTGTAGTTTGGATTCCGGTTATCAGTTATTGGACAAGGGAGGTCCGGACAGACAAAAAGGACCGGTTTTATCTGATTTGTGATGGTCTTGTTGCAACGCTGGGGCTTTTCACAGGGCTTATCCAAGGAAGTGACAGCGGTGTCATGTCAATGGCGGTTGTTTTTATTGTCATGTTTTGTATGTCAGTGGAAAACGGGGACAGAATGCAACGTTTGTTTGAACTGGCTATTATGACTTGTGTGGCATGTTTCTTTGGGTTTATAGCAAATACGGTTTGGGCGGAGGGCGCTTCGTACCTCTATGCTTTTGCTGATTTGGCTCTTAACAATGCGTGGCCATGGTTGGCGGGTTTGGTTTTGTCAGTGGTGTACGTGTACATTAAAAAGAGAAATGTTGTCAATCAGTTCCCGAAACGGATATTTCAGATTATTAGAAATTGTATGATTGCCGGTGTGGTAGCGGGGTTGTCTTTGTTTTTTGTAATTGCCCTGTTAAATACACTGTTGCCTTCAGGCTTAGGCCCGTTTGCCGGAAAAGGGGTGTTTACTTTTGATGAATTGTGGGGGTCAAGCC
Organism: uncultured Lachnospiraceae bacterium; assembly: GCA_964425065.1. Classification (GTDB taxonomy): domain Bacteria; phylum Bacillota; class Clostridia; order Lachnospirales; family Lachnospiraceae; genus Acetatifactor. The sequence continues at coordinate 3,136 of CAYRLN010000197.1, forward strand.
GCGGGGGCACATGGGCTGCCGCTGTCCGGACCTGGTGGGACCAGGATTTCTGGCATAAACTTGTGGGTGTTGGTCCCGATGGTATGTGGGGATATATATCCGGAGGCGGGAATTTATCTTTGAAAGAAGCGGTGGCAGAGCAGTTTGGAGATAACAGGCTTTTGAATGCGCATGGAGAATGGCTTACCAACTTGGCAAATTTAGGTGTTTTAGGGGCGGTTTCCTTTGCCGGATTTATGATAAGTTTCATTTGCCGGGCATTTAAAAAGGGAAAAGAAAACCACCTCTTATACATATTTGCATTTACCGCATTGGCCTATACGGTTAACAATGTGTTTAGTTTCCAGACAACAATGAACCTGACCCACATATTTATTATGATGGGAATAGGGGAACATTTACTTCGGAAGGAAGACTAAGGAAACAGGTTTTATCTGCCAAAGGGGAAAACCAGGTCTTCTGCAAAAGAAGTAATGTTTTTCAACGCGGGAGAGACATCCTCAAAGCCACCGCAGGCATCGACACCGTTGGATGTCCAGGCATAAACGCCTTTCCAACCGTTTGTGTAGGCTTCTTTGTAACGGTCGCTTAGAGAGATTCCGCTTTCGTCTACGGCGGCACACTCACCGATGACGCAGGGTTTGGTGCTGCTTAGTTTGTATTTTTCCGGAGACATATTGAATGGATAGCCGAACCATTGTTTCTCCCAGTGATAATAGTGCATGGAATAAAAATCTAAGTAGGCATTTTCGCTGTTTGCCAATTTTTGCAGATATTCATCG
>CAYRLN010000198.1:0-3910 GCA_964425065.1 uncultured Lachnospiraceae bacterium
GTCACATCTCCAGCAGTGAGGATATTCGTGCTCGAATTTAGGAGCGTCAAAGAGTTTTCCTTCTGCCTCTAAATCTTTCAAAATAACAGGGTCTGCATTTTTTACAAACATACCTGCATAGGCAGTTTCCTCTGTCATTTCACCCTTGCCGTTTACAAACTGTACAAAAGGAAGGTCGTACTTGCGTCCCACCTGGGCGTCATCCTCACCAAAAGCAGGTGCGATATGTACGATACCGGTACCGTCGGACATGGTTACATAGCCGTCACAAGTTACATAATGGGCTTTCTTGTTTTGCTTTTTCGCTACATCTACAGCCCAAGGGAAGAGAGATTCATACTCTTTGTACTCCAGATCTTTACCCTTGTAGGTTTCAAGCACTTCATATGCTTTCACACCATTTTCTTCATCGGCAAATTTACCAAGCACTGCATCCAAAAGTGCCTGTGCCATATAATAGGTTCTACCGTCTCCGGCTTTTACTTTACAATAATTCTCATCCGGGTTTACACAAAGCGCAACGTTGGAAGGCAATGTCCAAGGTGTGGTAGTCCATACAAGGAAGTACGCGTCCTCACCTGTCACCTTAAAGGAGGCAATTGCAGAACGCTCTTTTACTGTTTTATATCCCTGGGATACCTCTGCGGAGGACAGCGGAGTACCACAACGGGGGCAATAAGGAACAATCTTAAAACCTTTATACAAAAGGTCTTTATTCCAGATTTCTTTAAGCGCCCACCATTCCGACTCAATGAAATTGTCGTCATAGGTTACGTATGGGGTATCCATATCTGCCCAGAAACCAACCGTACCGGAGAAATCCTCCCACATACCTTTGTATTTCCATACAGATTCTTTACATTTGCAGATAAAGGGCTCCATACCATATTCTTCAATCTGCTCTTTACCGTTTAATCCCAGAAGTTTCTCCACTTCCAATTCTACAGGCAGACCATGGGTGTCCCAACCTGCTTTTCTGGGAACCATATACCCCTTCATGGTGCGGTATCTGGGAATCATATCCTTGATAACACGTGTAAGCACATGACCAATATGGGGCTTACCGTTTGCAGTAGGCGGTCCGTCATAAAAAGTGTATGTAGGACCTTCCTTACGGCTTTCCATACTTTTTTCAAAGATATTGTTGTCTTTCCAGAACTGCTCTACCTTTTTCTCCCGTTCCACAAAATTGAGATCTGTTGATACTTTCTCGTACATGATTTTTTTCCTTTCTTATTCTGTATCTGCATCGACTTTACGTGATAAACACTTCGAAATTGCTCCGCAATTCCTCACACATGACTTTGCATATCGCGAAAAAAAGCCGCGTCCGTAATAGGACGCGGCAATAGCACACGAAAACCACCTGTTACAGCATACGCTTTTGTAATCACAAAAGTTATATGTTATCCGGTAACGGCGGAATGCCGGCTTGAACTACTTGCCTAAGCGTTTGCTCTTGCGACTCAAAAGTGATTTTCCACATTTCCCTACTCGTACCGGTCTTGCACCCTCACCGGCTCGCTGTAACTTTAAAGAAAAGTGTACTCTCTTCGTCTACGTCTTTACAGTTAAATATAAAGTTTCTTTGGCAGTATTATATAGTTGCCAGCCACTTATTGTCAAGAAAAACCTTGCCAATAAGGAAATTATTGTTCCATTTGTCTTCCCAGAAAACCGGCTGCAGACATAATCAATTTCTGCTCCACGTCTCCCATCTTGCTTTTTCCGTCATTCTCCAGCAAAATTACTGCGCCAATCACGTCGCCCTCACAAATAATGGGAGTAAGAGCCTCCTGCTCATACTCAACCGCTACATCTTCTGCAATTCCAATGAAATTCTTATCCCCTTTTGCAGCAAGTAACGTTTCCCTGTTTTCCATCTTTTCTTCCAGATATTTACTGATGCTCTTTCCAAGCAAATTCTTATATCCACCGGAAACCGCTATAAACTGATCTCTGTCCGCAATTAACGCAATATGTCCCGACACCTGCGCCAGACTTTCCGCATACTGCTTTGCAAAGGTCATCATCTCTCCGATAGGCCAATATTTCTTTAAAATAATTTCACCCTCCCTATCGGTAAAAATTTCTAAAGGGTCTCCTTCTCTGATTCGAAGGGTACGACGAATCTCTTTCGGTATTACAATTCTCCCAAGATCGTCTATTCTACGCACAATTCCTGTTGCTTTCATTTTCTCTGTTTACCTCCACATAATCAATGATTTGTTATGTCGGTATTATGTGGAAAAAGTGGCAGATTTATGCGTTCTATGTGAAAAAGATTTATTTGCCTTCTGCGCTCATCTGTGCTCTTGCCTTTGAGGGCGAAATCCCGTATGCCTCTTTAAATTTATAAGAAAAGTAATTCCCGTCATTAAAACCACAGGCATATGCTACCTCACATACTGCCCTTCCCGGTTCGTTTTTCAACATATCCTCTGCCTTTTGCAATCTGAGAATTGTCAAATATTCTTTGAATCCAAAACCGGTTTCCTCTTTAAACACCCTGGAAAGATGCTCCGAACTAACCGAAACCAGTTTGGCAACCGTCGATAATTTCACTTCATTCATATAATTGTGCTGGATATATTTCAATACCTGATTTACTATGCCACTGTCTTCTTTGGCACTTTCATGCTCGTTCTCATGACGCAACATAAGGACAAACAATTGTGTCGTGTAACTTTTCAGCACGTCTGCGGATAACGCATCTGCATGAGTATATTCATGCTCAATTTTAGCAAAAAGTTCATCCAGCTGTGAAATTACCTTTGTGTTTCTGTAAAGATAGCCGAGATCACCGATTCGCTCCGCTACCGACGCCGGTATATACTCATATGAACAGTTGATTAACTCACGGGTATGAGCCACTCCTCCATAATTGGTTCTGTGCATGGTTCCACCGGGAATCAGAATCACGTCTCCGGGCATTACTTTATAAGAGTGATTTCCAATGAAATAGTTACACACTCCAACTTTCATATAATAAATTTCAAATGCCTGATGATGGTGCCTGGTTGATTCATGGTCCACAATGTCTACAACTTTACTATAATAATAATTAGGTATATATTTTGGTATGTTTCGTTTCATTTATTCTTGCCCTCTGTTGATATTTATTCTATCCTAACACTTAACATCAAAAAAGCCAAGAAAAAAAGCCACCCTTTTTATAGGGTGGCTCTGAATATACTATTTTACTCCTTTAGGTAAGGTCTCAATAACCTCTTCCGTCTCTCCGTCAAAGAGATATACTGACGGATAAGGAATAGAGAAATCAATTTTGCTATCCATTTCAGGAGTATCATGGGGATCCACTTTCAAAATAGACTTAACACCATTAATATCTACGTATACGTTTGTGTTATCACCCAAAAGTTCTGTCAACTCTACTTCTGCATTTATGGAATAAGCATTTTCTTTTACGCCAAGTTCAATAGCTTCCGGACGGAATCCAAGGGCAAGTTCCTTACCCTCATAAGCAGCAAGCTTATCTGCATTCAAAACAGGACTGAGTTCAAGGGATTTTCCTGCAAACTCAAGTGCTCCATTCTTGACGGTTCCTCTGATAAAGTTCATAGGCGGCTCTCCGATAAAGCCTGCAACGAACATATTCACAGGGTTAAAGTACAAGTCATAGGGAGTACCTACCTGCTGGATATATCCTGCCTTCATAACAACGATTCTGTCAGCCATTGTCATAGCTTCTGTCTGGTCGTGTGTTACGTAAATTGTTGTAGCACCTACTTTTCTATGAATATCTGTAATCTCAGAACGCATGGTTACACGCTGCTTAGCATCCAGGTTGGAAAGAGGCTCATCCATCAGGAACACACCTACTTTTCGGATAATCGCACGTCCTACGGCTACACGCTGTCTCTGTCCACCGGACAATGCTCTGGGCTTT
>CAYRLN010000199.1:0-3665 GCA_964425065.1 uncultured Lachnospiraceae bacterium
ATGGCGTCCAAAGTAAATCTCGCCGTTACTTCAGCCACACGCTCAGAACCTTTATTGATAACCATAAACTGAATCAAAATCAAAATAATGAAAACGACAGCACCGATAATCAAATCGCCGCCACCTACGAATTCACCGAAAGTCTGCACCACGTTTCCGGCGTAACCGGATGTCAAAATGTTTCTGGTAGAAGATACATTCATGGCAATACGGAAAATCGTGGTGAACAACAGAATCGTTGGGAAATAAGACATTTCCAACACTTCTTTCGTAAACATACAAACAAATAAAATGGTAAAAGCAATAGCCATGTTGAGCGCAAGGAAAACGTCCAACAAAGCCGGCGGAATCGGTACAATAAACATGACAAATGCGGCAAGCACATACAACGCTACACCCACATCCTGTTTTTTCATCTTCATTTGTACTCACATCCCTTCTGTAAATTATATTTTGCCCTTTAGATGGTAGACAAAGGCAAGCACTTCTGCCACTGCCTGATACAATTCCGGTGGCACCATCTCTCCCACCTCAACATTGGCATACAACATTCGTGCCAACGGTTTGTTTTCCACAATCTCTACACTGTTCTCACGGGCCACCTCTTTAATCTTTTGCGCCAGATAATCCTCGCCCTTTGCAACTACAATGGGTGCATCTGCAAAATCAGGATCGTACTTAATCGCAACAGCATAGTGGGTCGGGTTTGTAATGACCACGTCTGCCTGAGGAATATTCTGCATCATACGGCGCTGGGAAACTTCCCGCATCTTCTGTTTGATTTTGCCCTTTACCTGAGGATCACCCTCGGACTGTTTATACTCCTCTTTTACTTCCTGCTTTGTCATACGCATGTCACGGCTGAATTTCACTTTCTGATATATGTAATCCGCCAATGCGATAATCATGTACACCGCTGCAATCCGGATTCCCATATCTGTCACGATGGTGGCGAGAAGTTGTAAAACCTCCATAAGTGACATGCTGTATAAAGCATACAAATAGGGCCATTTATCCTGCAGGTAATTGTACACGATATAAACTATCAAACCAATTTTTGCAATAGATTTCACCAATTCCACAACCGAGTTTACCGAAAAAATACGTTTAAACCCGGAAATCGGATTAATATTGTTCATTTTAGGCTTCAGTGCCTCTGTGGCAATCTGCCATTTTACCTGTATTACATCGCTGAGAAAGGCCACAATAAAAGCCACTATAATAATCGGCGCAATAATATATATTACCTGATATACCATTTCGCGGAACAATACCAGCATATCATTTTGAGGCAAAAAACCGCTCCATCCCACCACCGACTCCGGTATCCGGTTGTATATTGCACTGAAAATCTCCAGAAACTGGGTTCCCATGTTCCCAACCCAAAGCTTTAAAACCAAAAACAAAGCCAATATTCCAAAAGCATTTGCCACCTCACGGCTCTTGGCTACTTGTCCCTTTTTTCTGGCATCCGATAATTTTTTGTCAGTAGCGGGTTCTGTTTTTTCTCCACCCGGACCTTCGGCTGCAAAGAAGGCCAGATTATATTCTAATATCAAATCATACCCTCCACAAAAGAGACTGTCATTTTCTTCATCTGCGTAAATATAAAGTCCGCCGCAATCGGCAACATATTGATTGTAAAAAACAATACGGACAACCCAACCAAAACTTTCAGTTGGATACCCACGGCGAACATATTAAGCTGCGGCGATACCTTTGCAAGAACTCCCAGCACTGCATTGAGCAGAAGTATCACGCAAAAAACAGGCAGACAAATCTGAAATCCTATCATGATATAGTCTACCATAAATTTTATCATCGTTTCGAGCAGGCTGTCTGCCCGAAATATTGCCCCGTTAACCGGAATCACTACAAAACTCTGCGCCACTGCTCCCAGCAAATACCTGTACATTCCGCTGGCAATGAGAAGAAGCATAATCGTATACTGGTACAATGCCCCGGTGATACTGGTCATCTGTTTTGTGGCCGGATCCATAACCGTTGCCATCGACAAGCCCGATTCCATATCTACCATGCTTCCCGCAAAATTAACAATCGCCGTACATATTGTCGTGCTAAATCCCAAAAGCAGACCGGTAATTGCTTCCTTCAGCACGATAATCGCATATTCGATTACCGTGTCATAGACTACCGCTTCAGCCGGAGACAATACATTGTACAATAACAATGAGGTGAAGAAAGATATCACAATCTTTACCTGTCCCGGTGTGTTATTCATGCTAAAAAACGGCGCAATGAAAACAAAACAACTGATTCGTACAAGAATCAAAAGAAAATATTCTAAATCATAATAGGAAAAAGATAAATTAATCATACCGTTTTCCTCTTACTGATTTACATACCTGCTGAAATCAAGCCACAAAGAAGTGGTAAATTCCACCATACTGTTCATCATCCATCCCCCTACGAGCATAAGAATCAGGAATACACAGATTATTTTAGGTACGAAGGTAAGCGTCTGTTCCTGAATAGATGTTACGGTCTGAAAAATACTGATGACCAATCCCACAACAAGGGATACAAGCAAAACCGGAAGGGACACTTCAATAATCAGATATAATGCCCTGTTGGTCATTTCCATTACCGCATCTATTGTCATATGTCATCCTTCCTTTCTATCCGCCGTAAAAGGTCTTCACCAAACTACCTATTACCAAACTCCAACCATCTGCCAGAACAAATAATAATATCTTAAACGGCATTGAAATCGTGGTTGGCGGCAACATCATCATACCCATACTCATCAGTGTTGATGCAACTACCATATCAATTACAATGAACGGAATATAAATAACAAACCCTATAAAAAACGCTGTTCTCAATTCGCTGATCATAAAGCTGGGAATTAACACCGAAGTAGGAATGCTATCCAATTGGGAATCCCATTCTATCCCCGCTATATCCATGAACAGTTCCACATCCTTCACCTGGGTCTGTCCATACATAAACTCACGGATAGGAACCATCGCTGTCTCTAAAAATTCTTCCTGGGTCAACTCTCCATTCTCGTAAGGAACTACTGCCGTCTCATTAATTTCCGTAAAAGTAGGGCTCATGATAAAAAACGTCAAAAACAAGGCCAGCCCAATCAAAACCTGATTGGGCGGAGCTGTCTGCGTGTTTAGTGCCGCCCTTGTAAAATGCAAAACAATAATAATTCTCGTATACGAAGTTAAGCAAATTAATAAGGTTGGAGCCAGTGCAATCAGCGTCAGCGTAATTAAAATCCTTAGTGAACTATTCAGTTCACCATTGCTGCCGTTGATTTCTATGGACAAATTGCTTGAAATATTCTGTTCCATCAAATCTTCCGGTTCCTCAGCCCAACCCGGCTCATGCACTGTAGTCCGGTTGTCATCCGTCGTTCCCGTCTCATTTGTCTCGCTGGCATATGTTACCATTCCCTGACTAATACACAATATGCCCACCGTAACCAGCAGGCATATTATCTTCCATATTCTTTTTCCAGGAATAAAATCTACTAACTTATTCACTCTAATTCTACTCTTCTTTCGTTCCATCATTTTTGCCGGAATTCAACGATTTTGCCTTCTCAAGTAATTCCTTAAAGTTGATGGAAGTTTTTCCGCCGTCTGACGTAAACACAATCTGATCCTTGGGCACCTCGCCAAGCAATGTCA
>CAYRLN010000199.1:3675-3890 GCA_964425065.1 uncultured Lachnospiraceae bacterium
TACACACTGCAATTGCAACATAGGTATCCCCCATACGTAAAATCTGGACAAATTTGTTTGATGTCAAACGACAGGTCTCAACCACCTCAATATTTCGGTTCACACTCTGGGCTTTCTGGTATTTTGCAATCCACCTTGTTGTCCAAAGAGTCACTGCAAGTACACCGACGAAAATCAAAAGCACAGTTAAAAACCGGGCCAAGTCATCTCCCGTT
>CAYRLN010000200.1:0-3886 GCA_964425065.1 uncultured Lachnospiraceae bacterium
AACTGCACACATCAAACAACATACTAATCCAACTATTCTACCTACCATAAGATTTTCTCCATAACGTTTTCTCAAAAAATTATTTCACCCTTGGGTAACTAACTTCGTCTCCCCAATTCTTAATCTCTTCAAAAAATCCCTCTACAGAAAGCAATCCATAAGCCCATAAAAAAGCTCTGTCTTTTTCACAGATTTCATCCAAGCTCATCCAAAGGACCTCCTTTAATGGCGGATTATCTCCCGTTTCTTCCGGGTCGTAACCTGTAATCGGCTCCTGGTCCTCCGATATGCCCACTTCAAAGGAGTATTCTGCATTGCCTTCCGCCTTGTATTGTACTGCCAAAGGTCTCAAAATCTTTCCGTCTAAACCGCATTCCTCTTTCAGTTCACGTAATGCTGCCTGCTCTGGCGTCTCGCCATCTTCAATACCGCCTCCTGGTACCGTAAAAAACTCCCGTCCAAAATAACAAACCCTTTCCATCAGTATTTTTCCGTCTCGAACAACAATTGCCACGCTTCGGCTACGCTTGTAAACATAGTTATATTCCTTATCTTGCATAACATCCCTCCTCAAACCATTCAAAATTCGTCTACTTGTAAATCTATCATATCCTCTCGTCCGCAAACTTCAAATTCCTGCGTGCTTTCAATCTCGCCGTGAGACTGAAAGTTTCTGTTCCCTGCAACTTGGGAGTTGTGCATTTCCGGCATCAAAGACGGACACCAAAAGCTTAAGTAGCCTAGTACCCCATTTTCATCAATTGCTGTAAATGGCATTAACTTTTCCACAAATCCAAATTCATTATTTGTAATAGGATAATCACCCATCACACCTGCGTATGCCGCATTTTGGGTGGCCGAAAAATCAGGTCATATATGATTATTGCGGAAATTGACATAATCATAAGTCCAAAATAATATCCTATCTTCCGGATTTTTCGTGCCTTAGTTTTCCCATCAGCGTGTCATTCATTGCCCTGTTTTATCAGTTTCAAAAAGATGCCATGGCTTCTGCAAAAGATGCCCCGGCTTCTGCAAAAGATGCCCCGGCTTCTTCAAAAGATGCCATGGTATCTGCACCAGCACCACTGCCGCAAAGACCAGTACGCATCCTGCAATCTGGCGACCGGTCAATGTCTGATCTGCTTTTAAAAATCCCAGTTCAAAAGCAATCCATCCTGCCACGGTTGCCACCACCGACTCTAAACTTAAAATCAGCGCTGCCACGGTGGGATTCACATCCCTTTGTCCCACAATCTGCAAAGTGTAGGCAACACCGCAAGACATGACACCTGCATATAAGAGAGCTCCTGTTCCGGGTAAAATGTCATCCAAAACAGGTTTTTCAAAAATCAAAGCCAAAACACTGCAAATCAGGCCGCACATGGCAAACTGGATGCAGGATACGATTACACCGTCTGCCTTATCGGAATAATGGTCAATAACCAGAATATGTGCAGTAAACAAAATAGCGCATACAAACACCATAATGTCGCCTGTTCCGAGACGAAAGCCCTCTGTCATACAAAGCAGATACATACCGGCTGCCGCCATAAGAGCGCTGAGCCAGACCACCGCTCCCACCTTCTTGCGGAAGAAAATCCCGGCAATCGGCACAAAGATTATGTACAATGTGGTAATAAACCCTGCCTTCCCAACCGTAGTATAAACCATGCCATACTGCTGGAAAGTAGATGCCGCGGTCAACAATATACCGCACCAAAATCCGGCTTTCAGTGTATTCTTCCAATCCACTGCCGACAACTTCTTCCGGCCCATTCCACAGACAATCCCCAGATAAACCAAGAGACTCAACGCACCAATCACACTGCGGATTCCGTTGAAGGTAAAGGGCCCCATAAATTCCATGCCTTTGCTTTGGAATACAAATGCCATGCCCCAAATGGTGGCCGTTAAAAACAAAAGAAAACTGTTTCTCGCCGTCCTTTTTTTCATTGGGCGCATACCTCCTGGATTTCTGCTGCAATATCCTTCAGCATTTTTCCCTGACATGCAATCGTAACATGGGCATATTTTTCATAAAGAGGAACCCGCTCCTCATATAGCGCCTGCAAATCCTGCCCGGGTTTCAAGGTCACTCCCCGTTCGTTCAAATCTCCCAAGCGCTCCGCGACCTCCTCACAGGGAAGTTGCAGATAAACCACCGTAGCGATGCTGCGAAGGTGCTCCATGGCGGATTCTCCGTATATAACACTTCCGCCGGTTGCGATGACACTTCTGTCAGTTTCGATACCGGCATTTACGTCATTTTCTATTTTCCAGAAACCTTCCACACCGTTTTCCTCAATTAATTCATGCAGAAGTTTTCCGTATTTTTCCTGTATCACCAAATCCGAATCCACAAAACGGTAGCCCATGCGCTTGGCAAGCACCACTCCTATGGTGCTTTTACCGGCGCCGGGCATACCAATCAAAACAATATTACTCATTTATAAACTCCAATTTCTTATCCCAAATAAGCGATAACTTCCACTTCACACAGCACATTTTTCGGAAGTGTTTTTACAGCCACACAACTTCTGGCAGGTTTCTCTGTAAAATATTTCGCATAGACCTCATTAAATGCCGCAAAATCACCCATATCTGCCAGGAAACAACTGGTTTTCACCACGTTGGTATAGCCGGCGCCTGCTGCCTCCAAAAGTCCCCCGATATTCTTCATAACAAGTTCTGCCTGCTCCTTGATATCCGCACCTTCAATTTCTCCGGTTGCCGGGTTAATGGGAATCTGTCCGGAAGCAAACAGAAAATCCCCTGCCACAATTCCCTGAGAGTAAGGTCCGATTGCTGCCGGAGCCTTGTCTGTCGATATTTTTTTGATCATTTTCCTATCCTCCAATTTCTCTATTCGTCAAATTCTGCGGTCACGTAGAATCCACGGTCGTTTTCTTCAATAGCGGTCACAACGCCTTCTCTTGCCAGCATACGCTCTCTAAAAGGGAAATTACCCGACATGGCAAGGGATGGGTCGATGGTGTAATAATAGTTACTGGGTAAAACACCTTCTGTCACGGTAATTTTCTGCCCCACCTGCAAAAGTCCCTGTCTTTCCATTTTAAATTCCATAGTACGCATAAATATCGCCGCCTTTCTTTCGTACTTTATTCTACTAAAAACCCGTGCCTGTTTCAAGTCCAACAAGCACGGTTCGAAAACAAATTTATTGCTTTAATACCAACACCAAAATCATTGCGGAGATTGCAGGAGCACCCCATGGGCGATTCCGGGAACACTCTGTCCTTCATTGTAGCTTGTTTTGCTGAGAAGCGCACCGGTAGGCACAAAGAGTACCTTCTTCCAATTGCCTTCTTCCAACTGTTTCAAAACATAAGCCGACAGGGTTGTTGCGGCGCAACCGCACCCGGAACCTCCCGCATGGGTATCCTGGGTTTTTCCATCAAAAATTTCAATGCCGCAGTCCATGTGGTTACCTGAAATGTCATATCCCTTTTCCCTGAGCAGATCAATCAGGACTCTCTGTCCCACCTTTCCCAAATCTCCGGTAATAATCTTGTCATAATCTTCGGGAACACTGCAAAAATCCTGAAAATGCTGATAAATGGTATCTGCCGCTGCCGGAGCCATACAAGCCCCCATATTCATGGAATCCTTCAACCCAAAGTCTACTATTTTTCCGGTGGTCAGTCCCACTATCTCCGCCCTTGTTTTCTCCTGTTTGTGGTTGCTGAGCACAAAGGCGCCACTTCCGGTTACTGTCCATGAAGCGGATAGGGGACGCTGATTTCCATACGCCAGCGGGAAACGGAACTCTTTCTCCGCACTGGCAAAATGACTGGATGTCACACATACAACCTCCTCCGCAAATCCTCCCGAAACCACCAGACTTCCCAAGGAGATGGATTCC
>CAYRLN010000201.1:0-3853 GCA_964425065.1 uncultured Lachnospiraceae bacterium
AATAAGAAAAAACAACATCCATACCAAAATAAATACTTTTCCATCCTAGGTGATTCTATCAGTACACTACAAGGCTACAATCCTGGTGGCTACAACGTTTTCTACCAAGGCGAAAACAGCGGAAAAGCCGGTGTGATTAAGATGGAAGATACATGGTGGGGAAAGACGATAAGCGAACTTGGGGGTAAACTGCTTGTCAACAATTCGTGGTCAGGCAGCCGTGTGACGAAATTACCCGGAAAAAGCGAACTTTTTCCATCTGCGTGTAGTGAGGAAAGAGTAAACGGCTTACATAAGAAAAACATAAAACCGGATGTAATTTTGATTTATCTGGGAACCAATGATTGGGGATATGGTGTCAAGACGATAGAAAGTCTGACCGTGCCCGGTAGCAATGGTTATGATTATTTTGATAGTGCATATGGCGATATGTTATTTCGCATAAGAAATAACTATCCGAAAGCGGAGATATGGTGTTGCACTTTGTGCACTACATATATGTCCTCGAATCCTGCTTTTGAATTCCCACACACTTATAAGGGAACTCACATAGAAGTTTTTAACGCGCTTATAAGAAAGCATGCTAAGTGTAATGGTTGTAAGATTATTGATTTTTATGATTACAACAAGCCTTATGATACCATAGACGGAACGCATCCAAACAGGCATGGGATGATGACTTTGGCGACAATGGCGATAAAAAGTATGACGGGATAAAGTTATAGAAAAATTGGAAATAAAAGCAGAGACAAAGAACGTGATAAATTGTGAGACATAAACTACCGAGAGGTCCATTATCATTACTGATAATGGACCTCTTTTTCAAAGATAAATTCATATGCATCTAAAATATCATCTAATGTCATACCAAAGTATTGATGTCCCAGCTTGTTGGGAGCATCATTGTGATAGGAAACCATGGCAATCAGGTTTCCGCTGCTGTCCAATACTGCGGAGCCGGAACTGCCGCCATAGGCTATGGCGGAAAAGGCACAAACATCCGTGACGTTTGAAAAATAGACCGGATATTTGGTAAGGACATCCGAAGCAATAGGAGTATGTACAGCCAGAAGATAACCGGTCCGGTCACGCCAAACGCCGGCTTCGTCATTGATGGTGCGGAAGCCGACAGCAACCTCAGTGGGATTGGTAATGTTATCTACATAACTTTTGTTTATATGGACAGTTTTTAAATCGGGAAGCGCGTTGAGAGCAGCTTCATCCAGAGGCACCTTTACAAAAGCCACATCAATGCCTTCCATACAGCCCACCAGTTCCCCGCTGGAAGAAAAGCCGTTATAGAAGTAAACGGTCAGGGGCTGATCTGTTTTCACCACGTGATTGTTAGTACAAATGATAATACTGGAGTCCGTAACTTCGATGATAAAGCCACTGCCGAAACTTCTTGGGTATTTGAGGCGGACAAAGGCCGGCTGAAAATGTTCCATGACCAGGTCGATATCATCTGCAAAGACAATACCGCCATCATAGAGGTTGTAGGCCCCGATAATGATTTGATTAAAGCGGTTAATCTGCCTCGTGTTAATCAGATTTTGCAAGTCAAGGCGGTTGTAAATATGAATGGGCTGAGTGACCTGTGTTGTGAGCCCGTACATATCCGTTGCGGTATAAGAAACATAGTAGTCACCCGGTGTGTCGCCCGGAATCATGGAACTGTCTATCACAACACTGTCGGTGATATCTCCGTCATGGTCATCGTATACGGTTACGTTTTGCTTATAATCAATTTCATAGCCTATGGCAGCATAAATGTCTTTGCTAAAACGAATTTGTGGTGCCGTGTCAGCGGATATTTGCCTGGAGAGTACAGTATAATTCCCGGAAGCGTCGGTTGCTTTTACATAAACCGTGTACTCACCTATGGCGCCGGCGGAAAGCTGACTGCCGTAATCGTTGGTGGTTCCCAAACTGACTTCCAGAATAACACTGCCACTTAAGTCATTGACTGCAGAAATAAATTTATCCGCAGAATAAGGTTCGCCTACTTCCAAATAAATCTCGTTTTCAACAAGAGTTAAATCCGGCGGAGTGGTGTCTACGATTTCAATTTGAATATCGATGAGCTGGAATGCACGCTTAATTTGTACCGTGTAGTTACCGGTTTGCCCCATATCCACTTGACTAAAATCAATCTCGCTGATAGCTAAGGCGTATTCATTGGCTTCCACATAATAATCCGTATCCGTAATCAAGGTATCTCCCAGTTCATAGGTGTAAGTGGGAGCGGTGGATTTTATGGGATATATATAAACAAAAAACAGAAATGTGAGCGCGGCAATTTCGGCAATCACATTGATTATGATTGCCAGTGCAAGCAATGTTCGTTTTAGTCCTTTGTGTTTCTGCATACTCATTCCTCAGTAAAATTCAAACTCTATATTGGAAATTATATCATGTAAAAGAATCGGATTCAATGGACGCACACTTGAAAATAAAACGTTGACAAAATTACGAAATTACATTACACTTATCACAAAGCAATTGATTTCTATGGACTTAGGTCTTTTACGGCAAAAGCCGTTTCTATTTTAGGGCAGTTCTGCTCAGTTTCTCGAAATCCTGCTTTACAATCACACATTTTACAATTTAAGCAGGGAAGGGTTGTTCATAGGAATTTTGTACGCATTTATCTCCCTGCGGAAAGGCGACTTATGGGAGAAAAGAATAATGTTTTTAAAGTGTACATGAATCGTTCTGACCGGATTCGGTCTGTGCTGGAATACCATTTGGGGCAGAAACTGCCGGCAGACTGGCTTTTGCACTGTACGGAGGAATCAGGGTTTTACTCAGTAGTGACCCGCAGAGGAAAGATATCCTTTCGGCAAAGGGATATATTTAAAAAAGTTTCCATTGGCGGAGCGGAATATTATCTTGGTATTGAAAATCAGGAAAAGATTAATTTGACCATTCCATGGCGCATCATGCAGATGGATTGTCTGGAGTATGAAAGGCAACTGGAGGAAATACAACAAAGGAATATTTCCCAAAAGGTTTCCTATGACAAGGCGGATGACTACATGTATAAGTTGCGGCGTGAGGACCGTTTGGTTCCCATATTGAGTTTAGTGCTATATTGGGGAAAGCAGGAATGGAAAAAGCCACACAGACTCAAGGATATGTTACAGATGGAACTACTTTCTGAGGACGTGGAAGAAAAGATTGTGGATTATCCGGTGCATATTATTGAAATGCGGTCCATACCGGAAGAAGCCTTGGAAGAGATGGATTCGGATTTGAAGTATGTGTTGGGCATTATGAAATATGCAGGAAAGGGTAAAAAGTATCAGGAATATATAAATGAACATCAAGAATATTTTAAGCGCATACCTAAGAGTGCGGTTGATGTATTGGATGTTTGTATGAATATCAGAGATATAAAGAAATATTTAGTATACGAAGAAGATGGTGGAGAGGAGAAGACAGATATGTGTAAAGCAATTCGGGAAATAAAGGAAGAAGGCAAAAAAGAGGGCAGGAAGGTAGGCAGAAAAGAAGGCAGAAAAGAGGGAGAGCAGCGCTTGGCTTTGCTTATTCAGAAGTTGATCGAGGCCGGAAAAAGTGAGATTATAGGCAAGGTAGCGGTAAATCCGGAGTTTAGAGCGCAATTGTTCGAAGAGTATGGGATACAGTGATAAAAGCGCCATATGTTAATTGATGCAATTTTCAAAAAAGAGTTGACAATTTAAATCGCAAGTGATAATATAATTCGTGCGTGATAAAGCGCGAATGCGGAAGTGCTGGAATTGGCAGACAGGCAAGACTAAGGATCTTGTGTCGGTATAGACGTGTGGGTTCAAGTCCCATCTTCCGCATTGTGAAAAAGAAAGACTCA
>CAYRLN010000202.1:0-3848 GCA_964425065.1 uncultured Lachnospiraceae bacterium
GAACGTGCTGGATGCTGCCAATGCGGTAATACGCAATAACCGGAAAAGAAAAGATAAATCTCTCTGGACAGATAAGGGAGCGGGAAAACGCATTCATTTGCGCCAGTTTGAGACGGCTTATGAGGAAGCGGATTATATTGCGTCCGACATTTTTTTCAGAGCAAACAACGGGGAGGCGGCCTACGGGGACCATGCAGTGCTTTTTCGGACCAACGCCCAGTCGCGTCTTTTGGAAGAGCGCCTGATTATGCGGAATATTCCCTATAATGTTGTGGGCGGTGTAAATTTCTATTCCAGAAAGGTAATCAAGGATGTTTTGGCATACTTAAAAACCATTGATAACGGAAAAGATGATTTGGCGGTAAAACGGATTATCAATGTTCCCAAAAGGGGAATCGGTGCGGCTTCCATTGCAAAAGTGGATGATTACGCGCAAATGCGGGATATCAGTTTTTTTGAGGCGCTTTGTGAAGTGGACCAGATTATGACACTGGGCAAAGCCGCCGATAAAATCAGACCTTTTGTAAATTTGATTAAAAGTTTTAGGGCCAGACTGAATGAGTATAGTCTGGAAGATCTGATGGATGATATTTTGGAGCGCTCCGGCTACATGAAAGAATTGGACGATTCGGATGAAGAGGAAGAAAAGAAGCAGGAGCAGATAGAAAATATCAGTGAATTGGTGTCCAAGGTGGTTTCTTATGAAGAGACAGAAGATGAGCCTACATTGAGCGGCTTTTTGGAGGAAGTGGCTTTGGTGGCCGATATTGACGGCGTCGGCGACGAGGATAATAAGGTGCTTTTGATGACCATGCACAGTGCAAAAGGATTGGAGTTTCCTTTTGTGTATTTATCCGGTATGGAAGATGGTATTTTTCCCAGTTATATGGCTATTGCTGCGGAGAATCCCCAAGAAGCCATCGAAGAGGAAAGGCGTTTGGCGTACGTGGGAATCACCCGTGCAAAGGAGGAACTTACACTGAGTTATGCAAAGATGCGCATGCTCAGAGGTGAAACGCAGTACAATGCCATCAGCCGTTTCGTGAATGAAATCCCTTCGGAACTGATGGATACTCCTGTTCCGAAGCGCAAAATAGAAGTGGAGACAAGGCCGCTGGATTTGCGCCCGAAAGCGGCGTTAAAGCCGAAGACCACAGCTTATGCAGACAAACCCTTTATTGCCAAAGGAATGGAGGATTTAAACCGTGTGGCAGGCATAACCAAAGGGGGCGGCGGCATTGCAGGAGCTTTGGAGTACGGAGAAGGCGACCGCGTCCAACATCTGAAATATGGTGAGGGAACCGTGAAAGCAATCACCAGAGAGCCAAGAGATTACAAAGTTACGGTTGAGTTTGATGCAGTGGGACAAAAAGTGATGTATGCTTCCTTTGCCAAACTGAAAAGAGTATAGTCAAATCAGACTCTGCATGCTATAATATAAGAGCACGTAATGAAAAAATAAACTTTGCATATAATAATAAGCAAAATGAAAGGATGGTTTGCGTATGAACAAATTAGAGACATTATTAGAAGCGACAAAAATGAGTGAACTGCTTGGTAAAAAGGAAGAAAAGAAGAAATGCAATGTTGTACTGTGGGTATTTGCCATTATCGGTGCAGTAGTTGCTATCGGTCTTATTGCTTATGCATTATATCGCCATTTCAACCCCGATTATCTTGAGGACTTTGAAGATGAATTCGAAGATGAATTCGAAGATGAGTTTGAAGACGAATTTGAAGATGAGGTTTTCGAGGACGAAAGCATCACAGAATAAATTTACGATAAAAATCGCAAAGGAAAGAGACGATGAAAAAAGGACAGGTATATGAAGGCGTTGTGGAAAGAGTAGATTTCCCCAACAAAGGGATTGTGCGGGTTGGAGACGAGACCTGCATTGTGAAAAACAGCCTGCCCGGACAGAAGATTTCTCTCTGCGTAAATAAGTTAAGAAAAGGGAAGGCGGAAGGCCGGCTTGTAGAGGTGATAGAAAAGTCGCCTCTTGAGTGTGGAAGTCCGTGTTCCCATTTTGGTTTGTGTGGAGGATGTACATACTTGTCATTGCCATATGAGGAACAACTTAAAATCAAAGAAGCGCAAGTTTACAAACTGGTAAAAAATGCTTTGGAGAAACAGAGCGAAAGTTATGAATGGGAAGGAATAAAGGGAAGTCCGGTGCAGTTTGGTTACCGCAATAAAATGGAATTCTCTTTCGGGGATGAATATAAAGATGGTCCCCTTTCTCTTGGTATGCACAAAAGAGGTAGTTTCTATGATGTGGTGGCAGTGACGGATTGCCGGATTGTGGATGAAGATTATAGAAGAATCTTAGGTGGAACGCTGGAATTTTTCCGTGAGAAAGGAACTGCTTATTTTCACAGACTGCGTCATGAAGGCTTTTTGCGCCATCTTTTGGTGAGAAAAGCTGTTAAAACAGGAGAAATTTTGATTGCTCTTGTAACTACTACTCAGTGGCAGGGCAGCGAAGCGGAAACTGCGCAGATGATTGAAGAATATAAGCAGCTTTTGCTTGGTATGCAATTGGACGGTAAAATTACAGGTATTTTGCATATTTTGAATGATTCCATTGCTGATGTAGTTCAAAGCGATGAGACCAGAGTGCTTTATGGTCAGGAATACTTTTATGAGGAACTTTTGGGATTGAAATTCAGAATTTCCACCTTTTCCTTTTTCCAGACCAATTCACTGGGCGCAGAGGTGCTTTATGACACCGTGCGTGATTATGTGAAATGGGCAGATGAGAAATCCGGGGAGGCAGAGGGCGGACAAAAAGGCCGTATTGTGTTTGACCTTTACAGCGGAACAGGAACCATTGCACAGCTTATGGCACCGGTGGCAAAGAAGGTGATTGGCGTGGAAATCGTGGAAGAAGCGGTGGTTGCCGCAGGGGAGAACGCCAAATTAAACGGCCTTACCAACTGTGAATTTATCGCCGGGGATGTACTGAAAGTATTGGATGAAGTAGAGGAGAAACCGGATTTGATTATTTTAGATCCGCCCCGTGACGGTATTCATCCGAAAGCTTTGCCGAAGATTATTGCATATGGCGTGGAATACATTGTTTATGTTTCGTGCAAACCGACCAGCCTGGCCCGTGATTTGGAGGTATTCTTGGAAAACGGCTATCATGTGGAACGTGCGGTCGCAGTAGACCAATTTCCTTGGACCGCGAATTGCGAAACTGTGTGTCTTTTGTCCCAACCGAAAATCTAAGCCCGATTCTTACGTAGATTTAGGCATCAATATGGATGATTACCATAGGATTAAGAACAAAGAAAATAAAACATAATAAACTGAACTTACAGAAGAACTGTTAACACGATGAAGTGTTGGCAGTTCTTTTTTTGCGCGAGTAACGAGGAAAATGCCATGCTTGCATGAGCATTTGACGAGTACCGCGACAGTCTTGGATTTGGATCCGATACAAGGGCGAACCGGCATATCACCTGCTTTATTTTTAGTCTTTCTCTACCCCTGACGGCATTTTCGCCATTTTGGCATGACTTGATCCAATAGCATGTACCAAAAGCATTGCAATACTTATATAAAACATCTCCACAACTCCCAATTTGCAGGGAACAGAAACATCAAAAAGCAGATGCAGATTGAACCTAAAGAAGCAGAGTTAGATATCTTGTTTGACAGTAATTTTTATAGCCTCCTGTATATCCATTATAAAAAATTGAAATTTATTATTGACACAAAAAACATATCATGTTATATTCTGTTCATGGACGACATATCGAGGCTCGACATATCGAGAAGAAACATGTCGAGTAGAAATACAGAATGAAGAGATGGTTTGATTTACACATTTAACGGAAAGAAA
>CAYRLN010000203.1:0-3842 GCA_964425065.1 uncultured Lachnospiraceae bacterium
GCTATGACATTGAAGAGGAAACGGCAGTTTCTATCCTGAAACTTTCCGGTAACCTGAAAAATATAAGTGCAGAGAGAATCCAGACAGAACTGATCAAACTTTTAGTTTCCCCTCACCCGGAATATATGAGGCAGGCTTATGAAATGGGGATTACAAAGGTGATTTTGCCGGAATGGGATGCGGCAATGGAATGCGGACAAAATCATCCCCATCATTGCTATACGGTGGGAGAACACACCTTGCACAGTCTGATGAATATAGAGGCAGACAAGGTACTCCGGCTTGCAATGTTGTTTCATGATATCGGAAAGCCCAAGGCAAAGGAAGAAGGGGAAGACGGATTTGATCATTTTCATGGGCATCCGCAGCTTGGCGAGGAAATGACAAAAGACATAATGCGCCGCCTGAAATTTGATAATGACACCATTTACAAGGTATCAAAATTAGTTTTATACCATGATTACGGCAACGGTGTCCCGCCGACTCTTTCTATCGTAAGAAGGGCTGTAAATAAAATAGGGGAGGACATTTTCCCTTTGCTTTTCCCGGTAAAAAAAGCAGACATGGCAGCGCAGAGCGATTATCAAAGAGAAGAAAAACAACAGTGTCTGACCGATTGGGAGCGTTGTTATGAAGAAATCCTGCAGAAACAGCAGTGTGTTTCCTTAAAAACGTTGGCGGTGACAGGTAGTGACCTGATTGCGGCAGGGATGGAGCCGGGGAAGGAGCTTGGGGACGTTCTCCGCAAACTTTTGGAGGAGGTTTTGGAGGAGCCCGAGCGGAACACAAAAGAATATTTACTTACCAGGATTCCTTAACATACTTTAACCAATCTTTTCATATGATAGGATAGACCATTTGATGGGCGAATCGATGTATGGGAGGAATGGCTGTGAATGATAGGGCGGTTGGTTTGTTGGACCAATATGAAATAGAAGTGCTTCGCACCAGAAAGGGGCGGGGCGCTATTCTTTGCGACAGTAATCAGGGAACCTTGATTTTTAAGGAATATCAGGGTTCTAAAGAAAAATTGGAAGCACAGGAAATTTTGCTGAACTCCATTGCTGAAAAGGGAAATATCCGGGTGGAACAACTTCTCCGGACGAAAGAGGGAGAATTGTTGGTGGAGGGACAGGACGGAGTTTCTTACATCCTGAAAACCTATTTTGAGGGAAAAGAGTGCAATATTCTGGAGATGTCAGATTGTCTCCGGGGAGTGAGAACGCTGGCTACGCTACATAAAGAGATGAATTTAGGTCCCCGGGAGATGTTTTCCGATTGGCCCGTTTTCCGTTTGGAAAAAGAGTACGGGAAACACAATAAGGAATTAAAGCATGTGAGAAAATTTTTACGGGAAAAGAGCCAGAAAAATTCCTTTGAAATATATTTAACCGGAGAATACGATTATTTTTTGGAGCAGGCGTTTGAAGTGACAAAGGAATTGGAAGATTTTCTGCTTCCGGATGAGGGGAATTATTTGCGCAGTGCGGGAACGTTTTGTCACGGCGATTATCAGTATCATAATATTATCGAAGTGCAGGATGGTCAGGCGGTCATCAATTTTGAGAAGTTTCTTATGGATGACCAGGTCAGGGATTTGTATTTGTACATGAGAAAACTTTTGGAGAAAAGCAACTGGTCAAAAGAACTGGGAAAAAGAATTTTGAACACATATAATGAGGTAAACGAGTTGTCGGCAAGGTCTTTTGTTTCCCTTTATTACCGGTTGGCGTATCCTGAAAAATTTTGGAAAATAGTGAACTTTTATTATAATTCCCACAAGTCGTGGATTCCGGGAAAAAATCCGGAAAAAATTCAGACGGTTGTGGAACAGGAACGGGCAAAGCAGGATTTTTTGGATGCGATATTTAGAACCGTGTAGTCTTTATGGGGGTTCTGTGATATGATAGAACCAAATACAAAGGAGAGAGGATGCTTATGACAAAGAACAAAATATGGAAAGCGGTCTGTGCCGGTTTGATTCTGAGTATAACGCTGGCACTTTCCGCCTGTTCGAAAGAACAGGATGTTTCGATAAATAGCGGGCAGCAACAGGAATCGAACCAGAATCAGGGTTTTGCGGTAATTGGTCCGGGCAGTTATGACAGCGCAGATACCGCCATAATAACAAAAATCGATGAAAGCAAAAAGACGATTACGTTCTATAACTATACCGTGGGAAAAAAGTATACCCTTAATTACGACGGAACCACTGCTTACAGCGACAAGTATGGGCAGGCGTTATCTCTCGCTCAGGTAAAAGAGGGAGACATCGTGGATATTACTTTCCTAAAAAGCAAAAAACGTCTGAACACACTGCAGCAATCCGCCGAATGTTGGGAAAATGCCTCTGTGCAAAAATACGAGATTAATACGACAAGGCATGATGTAAGTATCGGTTCCGATGTTTATAAAATAACGGATGAGACCATGATTTTCTCAGATGGGCAACAAATGGAACTGATGGATTTAAACAACACGGATATCCTGACTTTCCGGGGAATGGGAACCACGGTTTACAGTATTATTGTAGCAAAAGGACACGGATATCTCCGATTAGAAAATGATGAACAGTTTATCGGCGGTTGGATTGAGGTGGGGCAGTCTATGATCCGCCCCATTACCGATGATATGCTTTTAACTGTGCCGGAAGGCAATTATGCGGTCAATATCACTTTAAACAACAGCGGTGGTGTGAAAAATGTTATTATCGGCAGAAATGAAGAAGTTACGTTGGATATCGGTGACCTGAAGGTAGAGGAAGTAAAGTACGGTCAGATTTTGTTTACGGTGACGCCTTCGGGGGCAACGTTGTATGTAGACGGATCGAAGGTGGACGCTTCTGCGCCGGTGGAACTGAAATATGGAATTCACCAGCTGTTGGCGGTGGCACCGGGTTACGATACGGTCACATCTTATTTTAGAGTAGCGGAGCCCTCCGGCGGGCTTACGGTCAGCATGGATGGTACAAGCAGTACGGACGAGGAGACAGAGGAAAGTGACTCTTCTGACTCCACAGTGGTATCCGGTACTTATCTGGTGTATATAGATGCACCCGAAGGAGCGGAGGTCTATGTGGATGGAAATTATATCGGTATGGCACCAATTAGTTTTAAGAAAGTGGAAGGTGCCCACGTAGTTACCTTGCGTAAGAACGGATATACTACCAGAAGTTACACGATTCAGGTGGACGGGGAAGCGAAAGATATTTCCTACTCCTTTGCGGAGTTGATGGCATCTGTTGATTCGTAGGAGATTTTATTAGCTGTGTCAGTTCTATTCCGGATTTGCAAATTGTCCCGGGAACAAATTTTAAGTGACAGAACGGAAGATATTACAGACCAATATGAACCAAGAACCACAAAATAGCGAAAAATGCCCTAAAATAGCCAAAAAACCTTGACAACAAAAGGAAAAAAGTCTATAAATATTAGTAGACGTTTCGACAAAGAAACATCTGGAAAAATACAAAAAGAAAGCTCATTTTAGAGGAGGAGTTCAATATGAACAAAACAGAATTAGTAGCAGCTATGGCTGAACAGGCAGGTATTTCTAAGAAAGATGCAGAGAAAGCTCTGGTTGCTTTCACTAACGTAGTTACAGATGAACTTAAAAAGGGTGGTAAGGTTCAGTTGGTTGGCTTTGGTACTTTCGAAGTTAGCGAAAGAAAAGCAAGAGAAGGCAGAAATCCTCAGACTAAAGCAGTTATGAAGATTGCAGCTTCTAAAGCTCCTAAGTTCAAAGCTGGTAAAGCACTGAAAGATATTGTAAACGCATAAATTTTGTTTACGAATAATCAAAAGAGAACCTGTTATAAGGTTCTCTTTTTTTGGAAAGAAGGG
>CAYRLN010000204.1:0-3818 GCA_964425065.1 uncultured Lachnospiraceae bacterium
CTGTCTGTTGTAAGCTGCCTCCAGCTGGGATTTCTTCATGGCATAAACTTCCTGGAATTTATCATAATCGCCCACGTAGCGGGTAAGCTGTCTGTTATCCATGTGATAAATCAAGTTGATAACACTGTTCAGGAAGGGAATGTCGTGGGAAATCAAAATAAAAGCATTTTCATATTCATTTAAATAGCGTTTCAGCCACTCAATGTGCTCTGCGTCCAAATAGTTGGTAGGCTCGTCCAAAAGCAGGATGTCCGGTTTTTCAAGCAAAAGCTTGGCAAGCAGAACCTTGGTACGCTGGCCACCGGAAAGCTCCGTAACGTCTCTTTCCAATCCTAAATCTGCCAGCCCCAGTGCTTTACTAACCTCCTCGATTTTTGCATCTATCATGTAAAAATCATGCATGGTCAGCAAATCCTGAATGGTTCCCAGTTCCTCCATGTATGCTTCTAATTCTTCTTCGGTGGCATCTCCCATTTTGTCGCAAATGCTATTCATCCGCTCTTCCATTTCAAAAAGAAACTGGAAAGCAGAAGCAAGTACATCGCGGATAGTCATCCCTTTTTCCAGTACGGTGTGCTGATCCAAATAGCCAACGCGTACATTCTTTGCCCATTCAATATTTCCCTCATCGGGCATTAATTTTCCAGTGATAATATTCATGAAAGTAGATTTACCTTCGCCGTTGGCACCAATCAGACCGATATGCTCCCCCTTTAAAAGGCGGAAAGAAACATCCTCGAAAATGGCACGGTCGCCAAAACCATGGGTCAGATTTTCTACGTTTAATATACTCATTTACTCATTCCTCCGTGGGTTTTGTGCCGGAAATCTGTGTTTCGGCACTGCCCCTATGTTAGCATAAAAGAAAGAAGATGTAAAACCTAAAAAATTAGTGTATAATCTATACATTAAGAAAGGGAGGCTCCAAAATGAATGTAATCTTTGATATGGACGGCGTGCTCTTTGATACAGAGCGTGTCTATGCAGAAATATATGAAGAAGTGGCGAAAGAATGGGGACTTGGCGATGTGCGGGAGGCAGTGCTTGGCTGTATCGGACGGAATGCCAATGATTCCAGACAATTTTTTATCAGTTGTGTGGGAGAGGATTTCCCTTATGACGATTACGTGAAGGAAACCATTTCCAGATACAAAGCCCGGGAAGAAAAAGAGGGACTTCCCATGAAAACCGGTGTGCGGGAACTGCTTTCTTACCTAAAGCAGCAAAATTGCCGCATTGGGCTGGCCTCTTCTACCAGAAGGGAAAAAGTCCTATCCTGCATAGAGAGGGCCGGCATAGCAGATTACTTTCAGATTGTAATTGGCGGTGATATGGTAGAGCACAGCAAACCCAATCCGGAGATTTACCTGATTGCATGTAAGGAACTGGGAACGAAACCGGAGGAAACTTACGCCGTTGAGGATTCTCCCAACGGAATCCGCGCGGCATATAATGCCGGAATGAAAGCCGTTATGGTGCCGGATATGATTACGCCGGAAGAAGAAATAAAGAAAATGACTTGTCACATATGCCGGGATTTGCTGGAAGCAAAGAAATACCTGGCAGGAGAGAGGAGCTAACTATGGCAACACTTGGAATACCCCAGAATACCATTGCAGTATTGCAGAAATACAATTTTAATTTTCAGAAAAGATTCGGGCAGAATTTCCTGATTGACACAAATGTGTTGGATAGGATTATTTCCGCAGCAGAAATCACCAAGGATGATTGCGTGCTGGAAATCGGCCCCGGCATCGGTACCATGACACAGTATCTGGCGGAGAATGCCAGAGAAGTGGTGGCAGTGGAAATTGATAAAAATCTCATTCCCATTTTGGAGGATACCCTGTCTGCGTATGATAATGTGACAGTAATTAATGATGATATTTTAAAGGTGGATATTGCCAAAATTGTGGAGGAGAGAAACGGTGGAAAGCCCATCAAAGTGGTTGCAAATCTGCCTTACTATATTACCACGCCCATTATTATGGGACTGTTTGAGAGCCACGTGCCGCTAAAGAGTATCACTATCATGGTACAAAAGGAAGTGGCAGACCGCATGCAGGTTGGTCCCGGTACAAAGGATTACGGAGCCCTTTCTCTTGCAGTGCAGTACTATGCCCAGCCGGAAATTGTGGCAAACGTTCCGCCAAACTGCTTTATTCCCAGACCGGGTGTGGGCAGTGCGGTAATCAGGCTGACCAGATATGCAGAGCCGCCGGTGGAAGTAAAAGATGAGAAATTTATGTTTGCCCTGATCCGTGCATCCTTTAACCAGAGAAGAAAAACTTTGGTAAACGGACTGACAGGTGCAGGAGATTTACGTCTGACAAAAGAACAAGTGACAGATGCCCTTGAGAGAATGGGACTTTCTCCTCAGGTGCGTGGGGAAGCACTGACGCTGGAGCAGTTTGCAGAACTTAGCAGGGAGCTGGGATAAGGTAAAAGTGTGAAACGGATAAAGAGATTGCGATAAAACAGGGAAATAAGATTGTGGATGAGGAAATTACCTATGAAAAAAACACTAGGAATCATGATGAACGAGACAATGCTAAACCGGGGAATCAGCCAGAAGGACTTGTGCGCCGGGTTGTGTTCACCCAACTCTTTTTCCCGATATGTGAACGGAGAAAGACATATGGACCGTTTGCTGCTGTCGGTGATACTGCAGCGTCTCGGAAAATCTGCAGACAAATTTGCAACTTTGCTGTCTGAGGAGGAGTACGAATACTTTGCATGGAGACAAGAGGTGCATGTGGCACAGTTTCATAAAGAATGGAAAAAAGTAGAAGCATTGTTGCAGGAAAAAGAGGCATTTGACCGGAATTGTAATGACAAACTCCAAGAGCAATATCACCTGATTATGAAGGCGATTGTGGAAGAAAAATTGAATCAAAACCACGAAGAAAGTTTGAGGCTTTTGGAAAGAGCCATTTTGCTTACGGTTCCCGGATTTGAAAAAGGAATTAGCAAACATACGTTGCTTGGGGTACAGGAGATAAATGCTATATTGCTGTGGCAGAGACTTCAACCGGATAAAGAGATTGCGATGAAAACTTTAGAAAAATTGGTTCAATATATAGAGAGTCATTTTGAAGATATGCAGGAGAAAAGCAAGGTTTATCCAAAGGTGGTGGCACAATACCTTCCTCTTTTATATGAAAGAGAAAAATATATTGAGTGTGTGGTGTTGGCGAAGAAGGTTCTGGAGCTTATGACTTCTACAGGTTTTACTGCCGGGATAGAAACTGTTCTGGCAGTTTATGTGGATGCTGCTGAAAAATTGGGTTTAGCAGAAGAGGTCAGAAAACCGAAGGTGCAGTTGCAGGCATGGAGAGAATTGATGCAGGAAATCAGTCCGGGCACAGATGAGGCAGATGATGGTCTTTATCAATCGGATATCGGTCAGGAAATAGTGTTACTACATGAAATGATTTATCTGAATAGACAGGAAAAGGGTTATACACAGGAAGAACTTAGCGAAGACATTTGTGAACCGGAATCCTTATCGCGCATTGAAACAGGGAAGCGGAATCCGAATCAGAGAACTTATAAGGCCATTGCACAGAAACTATCCCTTCCGGAGGAAAGGTACTTTAGCGCAATTGAAACGGATGATTTTGAAGTGCTGGATGCGCGGTGGGAATTGGAACTGTTGATAATTAGGAGGGATTATGGGCAGGCGCAAATAAAACTAGAGCGACTGAAAAAAGAACTGGATTTAACAATTGCGGAAAATCTTCAATACATAGAAGAAGTAGAGTTTGTGATTAAACAAAATCTGAACGAAAGTACTGAAGCAGAGCGATTTTCAACAT
>CAYRLN010000205.1:0-3803 GCA_964425065.1 uncultured Lachnospiraceae bacterium
AGGGCTGCGGACAGATAAAACCTGTAATTATCGCAGAAAAGAAGGATTATTATCCTTGGAAGAAGCAGCTGCGGATCTTGAAGAACCTTTCCTTAGAAAGGGAATTCTGCTCATCGTAGACGGTACGGATCCTGAACTGGTCCGCGCTATCATGGAAACAGAATTGATGAGTTTGGATGACAGACATCAGTCCAAAATTGGCTTTTGGGACAATATTGCTTCCATGGGTCCTGCCTGGGGTATGATTGGTACCTTGGTAGGTCTGGTAAACATGCTTAATAACATGGAAGATGCAAGTGCAATCGGACCTTCTATGGCAGTCGCTCTTATTACGACTTTGTATGGTTCCCTGCTTGCAAACTGGATTGCAACTCCCGTTGCAAATAAATTAAGAGCAAATAACAGTGCGGAGATGATGGTGAAAGAAATCATGATCGAAGGTCTGTTGTCTATACAGGCGGGTGAAAACCCCCGTGTAATCGAAGAAAAACTGAAATCTTTCCTGGCTCCTGCTGACAGAGTGACAGAGGAAGATGCAGGGGGTGAAGAGTAAATGGCAAAACGCAAAGAAGAAACTCCACCGCCCGGATCGCCGGCATGGATGTGCACTTTTAGTGATCTTATGAACCTTTTACTCTGTTTCTTCGTGTTATTGTTTTCTATGTCGACCGTCAATGAAGAAAAGTTAAAGGCGGTGGCTGCTTCCATGAACCAGACTTTCAGCATCTGGACATCCGGAGCATCTGCTATCGGTGACGGGCTTTTGATTAGTAACGGGGTCAGTCAATTAAACGAACTGGACGAATACATAAACAGTACCGGTAAACCTGCTGACAGCGAAGTGGATTCCGAGAAGGTCAATGAGTATGAAGAGTTGGCCGGAGCGCTGGAAGAGATGGAACTGGAGCAAATGGAAGAAAAGGCTGAGCAAATTGTTGAGGCGCTGGAAGAAAATAATATCCAGGATGATGTGGAAATGACTTTCACTTCCCAGTATGTACAACTTACAATCAGCGGTTCCATTTTGTTTGATCCCGGTGAGGTTACATTGAAGGACGAGTCATTACCGATTTTGAAAAAAGTATGCGTAATATTAGAGCGCTATGCAGAAGATGGCGTAATTGAAATCGAAGGTCATACAGATAATGTGCCGAACCACGATGTCAAGTATGTCAATAATGATGAACTTAGTGCGGGACGTGCGCTTACCGTGTTTAATTATGTTATGGAAAATACCACGTTGGATCCCGCCATGGTAAAGCATTCCGGCAGAGGAGAATATATGCCTATTGCCGATAATTCCACAGTGGAAGGAAGGGCAAAGAACCGCCGTGTAGAGATTAGGATTTACAGGGATGGTAGTACAAAATAGAGACAGATAAGGAGCAGATATGAAAAAGAATGTATTGTCCATATTGATTTTGGCTCTCTTAGTTGTAAACATAGTTATGACTGCAATTATGATGTTTAGCGTGACAGGAGCGATGAAGAGTACTACTGCATTGGTCGGAAAGATTGCCACGGTGCTGGATATTGAACTGGCCACCAGTCAGGATCAAGACAACGTATCCATTGAGGATACCGCAATTTACACACTTACAGATACGATGACAATTCCCTTAAAGGCCAGCGTAGGTGCAGACGGCGAGAGTTCGAAAGACCATTATGCGCTCATGAAGGTTACGATTTATATGAATACCCAGCATGAGGATTACGAAAAGTATGGTACGTCTGAACAGTTGGCGGCCCGTGAAGAAATGATTAAGAGTGAAATTATTTCAGTTGTGAGATCTCACACGTTGGAAGAATTCAAGAGTGATTCCGAAGGAATTTATGCAGAAATCGTGGCAAAACTGCAAAAAATGTATAATTCCAGATTTATTTATAAAGTGGCGTGCGGAGATGTGAAATATCAGTAGCCTCTTACGAAAATCAAGAAAACGGGAGGTGAGCTTTCATGGGCGACGTGTTGTCCCAAAACGAGATAGATAATCTGCTGGCGGCATTATCCACAGGCGAATTGGATATGGAACAAATCCAAAGCGCGGATGAGAAGCAGATTAAAAATTATGACTTTAAACGCCCGGCGAAGTTCTCCAAAGAACATTTAAGGACGCTTGAAATTATATTTGAACATTACGGAAGATTACTTTCCACAAACCTTCCGGTATATCTTAGAAAAAACGTTCAGGTCATCGTTGCTAGGTCGGAAACGGTTACCTTTTCGGAGGTGACAAACGCCCTGTCTAACCCGGTTATATTAGGAATTGTCAATTTTCAGCCACTGTCGGGAAATATCATCATTGAATTGGGAACGAACCTTGGATATGCCATGATAGACCGGATGCTTGGCGGACAGGGAAATCCACTGGAAAAAACCCGGGATTTCTCCCAAATTGAAATGTCGATTATAGAACGGATTCTGGTAATCTGTATGCAACTTCTGCGTGAACCGTGGAAGAACGTGTTGGATATCAATCCCATGTTGGACAGGTTGGAAACCAATCCGCAGTTTGCACAGATTATTTCTCCTAATGATATGATTGCCATCGTAACGCTCAATTTGAGGATAGGAGATGTAGACGGAATGATGACAGTCTGTTTACCGTTCTTCACTTTGGAAGACATCATGGACAGACTGAATACGAAGTACTGGTATGCAAATATGCAGGAAAAACAGGATGAGAACTACGAGGAGCACATCGGTTCCCTGCTTAAGAGAGTAGAGGTGCCTCTGAAAGCAGTGCTCGGAAAGAGCACCATTTCTGTTAGTGACTTTGCCGGACTTCAAGTTGGAGACGTAATTAGATTAAATACCCGCGTGGACGATGAACTAAAAGTTTATGTGGGAAATATAAAGAAGTTTACCGCATTGCCCGGAACCAGCAAAGAGAAGTATGCTGTCAGGGTTGCGACGGTACTTAGAGAGGGGGAGTAAGACATGGAAGGAATGTTATCCCAAGACGAAATAAATGCATTGCTTAGCGGAATGGATTTAACAGAATCTTTTGAAGAAGATATAGACGATGCAGCAGCCGGCGATGGTTGGTTGACAGAAGTAGAGCAGGATGCAGTCGGTGAAATTGCCAATATCAGTATGGGTTCGTCGGCAACCACGTTGTACTCACTGGTTAACAGAAAAGTTAACATTACCACACCGGTCGTTACGATGTCCCAGTGGAAGAATGTTCTTGAGATTTATGAAAAACCTTGCGTTTTCATACAGATACAGTATACGGCAGGTTTGGAGGGTTCCAATATCCTGGTATTGAAAGAACATGATGTCAAGGTTATTGCAGACTTGATGATGGGAGGAGACGGAACAAACACAGAGGGCGATCTTAATGAATTGCACCTCAGCGCGATTTCCGAGGCGATGAACCAGATGATGGGTTCCGCAGCAACATCCCTTTCCACAATGTTTGGTACGATGATTGATATCAGTCCGCCGGAGGCAAGTCTTCTCGATTTAACTCAGGTCAAATCAGGTGGCGAGATTGCTGAATTCTTAGGCGGTACGTTTGTTAAGATTGCATTTAGGATGCAGATTGACGAACTGGTTGACAGTACAATCATGCAGTTGTATCCAATTAATTTTGCTAAGAAACTTGTTGATAATTTTATGATTCAGCAGTCGGGCGGAGAACCCGAACCTGCGGCAACACCTGAACCCACCGTGGCACCGGAACCGGCGCCTGCGCCTCAGGCAATTCCTCAAATGGATATGCAGCCTCAGATGGGAATGCCCCAGATGGGAATGCCTCAGATGGGAATGCCTCAGATGGGAATGCCTCAGATGGGAA
>CAYRLN010000206.1:0-3792 GCA_964425065.1 uncultured Lachnospiraceae bacterium
TAAAATATACCCTATAAAGTGGACACGTAGAAGTTTATTTTGTACCCACACTTTATGGCTATCCCCATTCTGTACACATGGCTTTTGGAACGTGTACCTTTAGGCTATTCATACAAATAGGTTCAAGACTTCCTGTCGGAAATTGTATCATCTCTACAAATCTGGATTTGCACGTAAAACAGATCTAATAAGACCCGAAAACACTCAACATTTCAAAGAAACCATTGAAAAGCTCCTCCCCCATTGCTACACTATATTTATGGAGATGACATTATGATTATAAAAAATGGATTGGTATTTACGTTAAAAAACGGTGGCTCTTTCGAGCCCCTGACCATCGAAACCGAAAATGATAAGATTGTCCGGATTATTCCTGCGGGTGATACAAGTTGTAGTGCCGAAGCGGCCTTATCCGGAGAACAATGCATAGATGCCACGGATTGCTACGTCATTCCCGGACTCGTGGACATCCATTTCCATGGCGCAGCAGGTTGCGATTTTAGCGACGGCACCACCAAGGCTTTGGAAACCATCTGTAAATATGAATTTCAAAATGGTATCACCGATATCTGCCCTGCCACCATGACCATAAGCGAAAAAGAAATAGAGCAGGTTCTTGAATCTACCGTGGCCTTTATACAAAAGTGGCAGTCATGCGAGGCTGTATCCGCCTCTACCCCGGTAAACGCCTCAAGTTTCCCAAAGACTTTTGGCTTTGCAAGTACCGCCGGTTCTACAAAAGCCGCTCCTCTCTCTGACATAATCGGCATCCACATGGAAGGACCCTTTATTTCACCTGACAAAATAGGAGCACAGAATCCGGACTATATTTTGGAACCTGATTCCTCCTTGATTGGAAAATGGCTGACAAAGTCCCAAGGCTTGCTCCGCCTTATGACAATCGCTCCGGAAATGCCGGACGCACTTGGCTGCATCAAACAATTTGGAGACAAAATCCACTTCTCCATCGGGCATACCACCGCGGACTATAATGCAGCCACGGCAGCCTTCAAAGCCGGTGCTGACCACATAACACACCTATACAATGCCATGCCGCCTCTCTCTCACAGAGCCCCCGGTGTTATCGGTGCCGCAGCAGACAGTGCCAACTGCATGGTAGAACTAATTTGTGACGGTATTCACATTGACCCTGCTGTTGTCCGCTCCACCTTTAAACTGTTTGGTGATGACCGGGTTATCCTGATTAGTGACAGCATCCGTGCTACCGGAATGCCGGACGGCACTTATTCCCTGGGCGGTCAGACTGTTACAGTGCGGAACGGAAAAGCCACGCTGACAGGCAAAACAATCGACAACGGCACAACTGCAGATGGCACGGTTGCAGATGGCACAACTGCAGATGGCATGATTGCAAATGACACCATCGCCGGCAGTGTCACCAACCTTTACGATTGCATGATAAATACGGTAGAAATGGGAGTCCCCCTCACCTCGGCAATCAAAGCCGCCACCATCAACCCTTGCAAAAGTATCGGCGCAGATAAATTGCTTGGTTCCATCGAAGTTGGCAAAAAAGCCCATCTTCTCCTCATTGACAAAGAGAATTTGTCTATCAGAAATATCATAAAATAAAAAAACAGTATTCTCCCCGGCAGACGTAAAAATCTTCCCATGGTGAATACTGTTTTCTTTTTATCTCATACCTTCCAAATAGGCATGATACATAATATCTTCACGGCCTTCGCTGACAATAAAGTCCAGTTTTTTCTTCAAATCCGGCGAACTCTCTATAATCTCCAAAAACTCAGGATTATATCTTGTTCCCTTTTCTTCTCTCATTTCGGAAAGAACCTCATCCAGTGACTTGGCCTGTTTGTAGTTTCTGCCCAAATGGTCCGTCGCCGCATCAATGCAATCGCAAATGGTAATCAAGTCTATAACCAGCTTAATCGGAGACTTGGTATTGTCAAACTCAGGAGGATAGCCCCCATGACCATCATAAAACTTATGATGTCCCAGTGCTACATCTCTGTATTTCATCAAATCCGCATCCTTCTCTATCATTGCGGCTCCCATAGCAGGATGACGGAGGATTCCTTCGAATTCCCTATCCTCAAGTCTGCGTGCCTGCGTATTTACAATATCTGTAATTCTGGTTTTGCCGATATCATGCAGAAGCGAACAATGTTTAACAAAGGCAAACAAATTTTCTCCACAGAGTGCTTGTATCCTTTCAAACAACTCCGGTTTGGTCGCCTTTATTTCATTACACATAGCTTCTGCCAGATGCCATACCATGATAGTATGCAGATAAGTGGTAAGTTGTCTTCTTACCAACAGGTGGAACAGACACTCCGCCTTTTCTTCCAACGTATCCATATATTTCAGCAGTTTAAAACACCATTCCGACATAACACTGTTGACAAAAGGGCTCCCGTATTTTACCAGTTTGTCATACCAGGTTTCCTGCGTGTGTTTCTTCAGTACGCCCATAATGTACCTGCTTTTTTCTTCATTCACACCAAGGCGAATCCAACTTTCCAGGGCAGAAGGCACATGAATCAAAAAATATAAATCCTCATCCGTCATATCTTTTGCTTCCGGACAATCCTTGATTTTTTCAAGGAAGTACGCGAAATAAATATCCACCATTTCATCCAGACTTATTTCCCCTTGCAGCATCTTCGCATGCAGATAGGCCGCGTACACTGTATGACTGATATGAAATACATCCTTGTACTGTTTCAAATCTTCTTCAAAGGTTTTCCGAGCCACTTGGCAAAAAACATTTCTGGTCTCTTCGCTTGCCTCGTCAATAATATCTTCGACAATCAGCCACTCCCTGCTGATTCTGTTTACAAGATTTACAATATCTTCATTATCCCCGTCCAATTCCTGCACCTTTGGGGTATTCCAAAACTCCATAGCTTCTTTGTAATAGTAAAACGCCTCATCTGCAGAAAGAGCATTGTTCCCAAGCCCGGACACAATCAGATTATAATACGCCCCCCAAAGTCTGCGGCGGCTGACAAAATCCATCCCATCCGTATATGCTTCCTTGTAACCCAAAACCTTTAGATTATAAGTTTCATCCAGTTTTTTGCGCCCTTCCCTGCGATTCTGGATTTCGTTTTCCTCATAGAAAACCGCACCATACAGGAACATGAGTTTACAACTGTCCTTTTGCTCTTCATAGTAAGGAATCAGTTTGTAGAGCATGGGCAGCAGGATTTGACAATCGTCATATCCTCCAAAATACATTTTATAACTCTCTTCATAGAGGACCGAAGCTGTTTCCTCATCCAGCGGAAGGTGCAACCACTCCTCCAACTCCTCAATCAACTTGCCATTTTCCACAAACATTCTCTGTATTTCTACAGAACGATTCTGCAAACAGGCAATCCATTCCTGCTTGCTATCTTGTGTCATCAAAAGATCATCCAGTTCTCTTTGGCGCATCATATTGTCTGTGTACTTCTTTAGACTTTCCTCTATGCTAAAGTTTTCCCTCATACTCTCACCCCGTTTGGATATTGACAAATTTCTCCTATATTATACACTTTTTTCCTTTTTTATACAATATCCAACCTCGCCTCGTTGCTATAACAAAAAAATCCTTCTATCCGGCGTACAAACTGTCAGATAAAAGGATTCCTTACTTTTTATTTAATTTTTGCCGCAGCACTTTTTATATTTTTTTTCCGCTTCCGCAAGGGCAGGGATCGTTGGGATATACCTTGTCACCCTTCACAATCGTTGTGGAAGATTTCTGTTCTTTGTAAAGTGCTTTCTGTGTGTCTGCATCAAAAATGTCATTCCACTCTTCCAGAC
>CAYRLN010000207.1:0-3784 GCA_964425065.1 uncultured Lachnospiraceae bacterium
ACTGGCAAAGCATTCAGAGACAGGTGAGATGCTGGTAATCTATCAGGGTCTTTACGGAGATTGTCCGGTTTATGCGAGACCTCTTGAAATGTTTATGGAAAAAACAGATAAAGTGAAATATCCTGATGCTGAGCAGGAATATCGTTTTGAACAGGTAACCTTTGTGTCTTCGGGCGAGGAAATAACGGAGGCAGAACAGCAGTTGGATCCCATGGTACTGGCCTTTTTGGATGCGGATACTTACGAGAGAAAGTTGGAAATCCTGGCAGGTTTGCAACACCGCATTACGGATGAAATGATTACAACCATGGCGGTGGCATGTGATGTGGAGGTGCCGGAAGGTACTGTTTCGGAACGATATCGGGGATTGCAAAATTGTCTTACCACACTGGAGAAATATGAGTGTAACCGGTTGAGATAAAACCCCAAAAGCAGTCCACGCGCCGGCATAAGGGAAACGGCAGGTGGAGGGCGATTATGGCATATGAATTGGAAAACCGGCTTGTGGTAGGGGTTTCATCGAGAGCGTTGTTTGACCTTACCGCAGAAAATGAGATATTTGAAACGCAAGGAGTAGAGGCCTATCGGGCGTTTCAAACGGAGCATGAAAATGAGATATTGAAACCCGGTCCGGGATTTAGTTTGGTTAAGGCTCTTTTGGATATAAATAAGTTGCCCGGACAGCAGGGCCGGGTGGAAGTGATTGTCATGTCAAGGAACAGTGCAGACACATCCCTTCGGATTTTCGGTTCCATTGAACACTATGAACTGGATATAACCCGGGCGGTGCTGGCAAGCGGCGGCCATTTGGCCCCTTATCTGGAGTCCTTTCATACAGATTTGTTTTTGTCCGCTTATGAGGATGATGTGCAGGCGGCGATTGATGCAGGCATAGCGGCGGGGATTATCTGTACGGAGGGGGCAGCAGAATATGATACCACCCTGCCCGGTCAAATCCGCATTGCCTTTGATGGGGATGCGGTTCTTTTTACGGATGAATCCGAGAAAATCTTTCAGGAGAAGGGGCTGGCAGCGTTTGAAGAAAACGAGCGCCTAAACGCAGGAAAGCCTTTGCCGGAGGGACCGTTTGCAAGGTTCTTAAAATTAATTTCCCAGATACAGGAAGAATTCTCACCCCAGGAAGTTCCAATCAGAACTGCGCTGGTAACGGCAAGATGTGCCCCTGCCCATGAAAGGGTAATCAGAACACTCAGGGCATGGAATGTGCGTATTGATGAAGCGTTTTTTCTTGGCGGAGTGGAAAAATGGAAGGTGCTTAAGGCCTTTGGCGCCCATATCTTTTTTGACGACCAGAAGGTTCATACGGAACCGGCTGCAAAAGTAGTTCCGTCGGCGAGAGTACCCTATCAAAGCGGCAGCGGTTTCGGGTAATTCCGGCAACATCAGAAAGTGAGTTATAGATGAAATATGAAAATGTGGTAGAGGGAAAGTTTATAGACAGACCGAACCGTTTTATCGCCCATGTGGCGATAGAGGGAAAACAGGAGACAGTACATGTGAAAAACACCGGACGATGCAGAGAGTTGCTTTCGCCCGGTGCAACTGTTTATCTGGAAAAGGGAGGTCATCCGGGCAGGAAGACCGCTTATGACCTGATTTCGGTCCGAAAGGGGAACCGCTTGGTAAATATGGATTCTCAGGCACCGAACAAGGCGGTACATGAGTGGCTTTTAAAAAAGCAACTCTTTCCGGACTTGTGTTTTGTGCGCCCGGAAACGACCTATGGTGGTTCCCGTTTTGATTTTTATATAGAGACGGCAAAAGAGAAAATTTTTATGGAGGTAAAGGGTGTTACCCTGGAGGATAATGGGGTAATGCGTTTTCCGGATGCGCCTTCTGAGCGTGCCATTAAGCATGTGGAGGAACTGATCCGGTCTGTATCGGAAGGATACCGGGCGTATATTCTTTTTGTGATTCAAATGAAGGGGGCGAACTATTTTACACC
Organism: uncultured Lachnospiraceae bacterium; assembly: GCA_964425065.1. GTDB lineage: Bacteria > Bacillota > Clostridia > Lachnospirales > Lachnospiraceae > Acetatifactor. Next base: position 1,967 of record CAYRLN010000207.1, read on the forward strand.
CCATAGGGAGATGCATCCGGATTTTGCCCGGGCGCTGGAGGAGGCAGAGAAGGCCGGAGTGACAATACTGGCCTACGACTGCGAAGTGACGCCGGAATGCATGGAAATCGCGGAGACTGTGCCGGTAAAGCTAAAAGAGGATGTACTTTCGGATATTCCGAAACCGCTGCTTAGGTGGTACGATGAAAACCGAAGGGTTTTGCCTTGGCGGGAAGAACCCACACCCTATCATGTCTGGATTTCGGAAATTATGCTTCAACAGACCAGAGTGGAGGCAGTGAAACCTTATTTTAAGCGATTTATGGAGGAATTGCCGGATATCCGCACGTTGGCTTATGCCGAGGAAGATAAACTTTTAAAGTTGTGGGAAGGCCTGGGCTATTATAACAGGGCGCGGAACTTACAAAAAGCGGCCCTTCAAATTGAGGAAGAATATGGCGGAAATATGCCGGGAGAATATGAGGAACTTCTGAAATTAAAGGGAATCGGCAGTTACACGGCAGGGGCAATTTCTTCCATAGCCTTCCGGAATCCCTATCCGGCTGTGGACGGCAATGTTCTCAGGGTTGTTTCAAGGCTGAGAGAAGATCCGGATGATATTGCGGCTGCCGGCACGAAGAAGAAGGTGGAGGCAGATTTGGCCGGAATTATCCCCAAAGACAGGCCGGGTGATTTCAACCAGGCAATGATGGAAATCGGAGCCATGGTATGTCTGCCAAACGGCGCACCAAAGTGTGGGGAGTGTCCGCTTAATGGGCTTTGCCGGGCATATATCAGTGGTACACAGACACAGTACCCGGTTAAGGCTGCCAAAAAGCAACGAAGCGTGGAGAAGAAGACCATATTGGTAATCCGGGATGAAAACAGGGCGGCAATCTGCAAAAGACCCGCAAAAGGACTTTTGGCGGGCATGTATGAATTTCCTGCCATGGAGGGCCATTGCAGTGCCCGGGAAGTGATAAGTTACTTAAAAGAAAAGGGACTGGCGACAATCCGCATACAAAGATTAGCCGATTCGAAACATATTTTCAGCCATAAGGAATGGCACATGATAGGCTATGTGGTCAGGGTAGATGAACTGTCGGACCCGGGAGGAAACAAACCCGGAAATTGGTTGTTTATAGAGCCGGAAGAAACAGAGAAAAACTATCCCATTCCCTCTGCGTATGGAGCGTATACAGATTATTTAAATATAAAACTAGGAAATGGGAAGTATAAATCTTAAGAAAATCATAAAGTATTCAAAAGCAAAATATTGTAAAGTATGAGTTGTAAGAATGAAGAGAACCAGAAAGGGTGCAGAGATATGAAGTTGTTGACCATTGCCATACCCTGCTATAATTCAGCAGGGTATATGCGGAAATGTATAGAGTCTTTACTTCCGGGTGGTGAGGATGTGGAGATTATTATTGTAAATGATGGTTCCACCAAGGACGATACGGCGGCGATTGCGGATGAATATGCGGCAAAGTATCCTACGATTGTTAAGGCAATCCACAAGGAGAACGGAGGGCACGGTTCTGCGGTAAATACAGGAATAGAAAATGCCACAGGTCTTTATTTTAAAGTGGTAGACAGTGATGACTGGGTAAAAGAAGATGCTTATATGGCCATATTGGATAAACTCCGCTACCTTGCGGGAGGAAGTCAGGTGCTGGATATGTTAATCAGCAACTACTTCTACGAAAAGGAGGGGGAGAAGAGGAAAAAGGTAATGCACTGCAGGAGCATTTTGCCCAAAGACCGGATGTTTACATGGGACGAGTGTAAACATTTCACGAAGGGTCATTATATGCTGATGCACTCTGTTATATACCG
>CAYRLN010000208.1:0-3782 GCA_964425065.1 uncultured Lachnospiraceae bacterium
GCTCCTTTTTAGTTAAATAATAATTAAGTTCTTAATTATTATAGTAGGAGCGGCACCCTTTTGTCAAAGAAAAAAGAGCATGTAACTTTCACCACATGCTCCCTTTGACTCGCTCCTTTTAACGGATTCTAAGCTCCTTATATAACCTTTCCCGGTACTCTGCATCATCAATCGCACGTTCCAAATCCGCCATCCGATTCTTCTTCACCAGTTTCTTGGTCAGCTTTATAAATTTTTCCTCCCCGGCTCTCATTCCGGCTTCCATTCCGGCTTTCATTCCGGCTTCCATTCCGGCAATGCGGCCCAGTTCCATGCCCTCATTTAAGCCCTCTTCCCTAATTCCTCTAAGTCCTTCACACATATTCACTTTCCCATCCTTTCCACGATATTTCTTCATTCCATCTTTTGTCATAGTTTTCCTCCTTACACACGCAGGAAAACATGACGTAACTTCTGCTCTCCTGCTTACTTAAATTAAAAAAGGGATTTCAAAGCACGATTTCAAGAAATGGGCAGAACTGCCCTAAATAGAAGTGACTTCCAACGAAAGTCAAAATAAAAAGACCTAAGTCCAAAGAAATCATTTGCTTTGAACTTAAGTCTAATGTAATTTCGTCTATTTGTCAACGGTTTGTTTTGAATTGCTTTATCTACACTTCCAGTAAATCTTCCACATCGCACCCTAGTGCTCTGGCAAGGCTTACAACCACATTTACCTGTGCTTTATTGATATCATTCTGCTTTTGAGCCATCACATAAATTCTCTTATCTGCCCAATGGCAATCACATCATGCTTCTTGGAAAAGCCATGCTTGCCACCTTCAATTATGTGTAACTTCACCTGACCGGACGCATTGCTCTGTTTCCGGTTTTCCAAATATGTCTCATAGGCCGTTTGTGCATACTTCAGATTCACAATAGCGTCCTTGGTACCATGCACAATAAGTACGTCCCCCGGATAGTCACATATCTCCTGATAAGGATTCATCCCAATAACGTCTTCTACATAGCATTTTCCGAGTTTCATAGGCCCACACTTTACAATTTCCGGAATGTTGTCCGGATCAAACTTGGCAAACATCATTTTTCCCGCTCTGGCGTCATCGGGAATGCACAGTGCCGGATAAAATAGTATTAGCTTTGAAATCTCTTCCTTGTGTTTCGATGCCGTAATCCCGGAGACAAAGCCACCTTGACTGCATCCCATCAGGACAATTTGCTCCGAATTTGTGTAGGGCAGGGATTTGACGTAATCCATGACCGCCTCCAAGTCCTTTACTTCTGTGAGCACCGACATATCCGTTGTCTTTCCGTCGCTCTTCCCTTTGACTACAGAGCCGCCGCAAAAATCAAAACAATAGGATGCATATCCCATTTCAGCAAATGCCTCTGCATACTGACGCACCGTATCCTGAAAAGCCATAAAACCGTGACACACAATGGCGATGGGCAGATTTTCGCCCTCCGGCCTATACTCTGTGCCACGAATGGTCAAATCATCTCTTTTGCAACTAAAAACTGTTTTACTTATCATTTTGTTCCTCCCTTAAATCCTTTTCTTTCCCATAAAATACTTCATGCTAATCCGATAGCCACTCTTTCCGTACATGGGTACAATTCCCGTATAGGTGTACCCTAAATAGGCCTTGTTAAGTCCCTGCTCCTTCAAATACCGGGTGCCCAATTTCACCATCATGGTGGCAATGCCTCTTCCCTGATATTCCTTTCGGGTGGCGGTGCAACCTACGCTGCCAACTCCAGGTGCCTCGGTTCCATTGTCCACCATCAGAGTGCCGCAGACCTGTCCGTCGCAGGTGGCAATGAGTACCTTGGAATCACTTTCTGCCTTGTAAAGCCATTCCCCGGTATAATATTGTGCAAATTCCTGATAGGCATTTTCCACGCAGTCCAAAACCGCAGGCAAATCTTCTCTTTTCGCCCAGCGGTAAGTGACACCGTTTATGATGTCGCCAATGGCATATTCCGTATAAGGAAACGCCTCAAAATCGAGCTGCATATCCACACATTCCGAGTCGCCCCATGTGTGCACGTAACCTCTTTTTTCAAAGAATTCCCGATTGCCCTCATACAAAGGAATCCCCGGGGTAATATAGGCATCTCCGTCACAAAAGCACACTTCCGCATAACCTGCCTTGGCAATGTACGCCTCCGACTCCTGTAATAGCTGCGCTCCTATTCCCTGCCTGCGAAATTCAGGTGCCACACAAAGCAAAAACACGGTGTTTTTGTGTATCATGGATACGCCAATCAGTCTGCCGTCTGCTTCTTTTGTTATCATATAATTGTCCGGTCTTCCAAGCAAGTTCTCCACATACTGCCGTGCCCGGATAACACCCGGAAAACACTGTTCATATAATTCGTATATCTCTTTTATCATATTTTTTTCGGTGCCCATCCGTTTTCAAACCGGAAAACATCCGGCACCGCGCCCTCTCCAAATGTTTTTATAGCCATTCTATACATGGCCTTTCCATGTATTCTGTCATGCCAAATGAATCGCCGTAACACTTTTCTCAGTGACCATTTTTCATCATAACTGCCGAGAATTACATTGTTATTCAGGAAATTTTCCTGTTTTTCCAATGCCTCAAACCCTCTTTTTCTGCACTGGTAAATGTCCCCCTCGTTATCCGCTGCTACATCGATTTCACCAAAATAATAACTGTTTACACTTTTTGTATGCTCATACATCTCAAAAGCCGTTCTGGGTTTCGGCCCCAGAAACGTATTTTTAGTGGGTATCACGCTGGTATGCTTGTCCGGCACCTCATTGTAGAGTCTCAAAAAATCTTTTGCTGACTTTAGCGCCAGTTCTTTCAGTTCTACGTACTCTTCCATAGTAATCGGTTCTTTTTCACTCTCAAAAATTGCATCACTGTCCGCATCACAAATATCCAAGACAGAAGGCCACTCTTCCTCCACACTAACCTCTAAGTCTGCTACCGTATTCTCATTTTTCCATCTTAAATATGCGGCTACCTCATCCTTCATTTTGCTAATTGCTATCTCTTTTGATTCTCCTCTGGTAAAAGCCCCCACAAAATTACTGGAATACAGCATGCTGTCATCGCCATTATGTTCCCAAACACATCTGATTTTCATATGTATACTTCTCCTTGCCTACCGCCTCTGTTTTAGCGTTTACTATCATCTCACAAAAAATCAACCCGGATACCGAAGGTAATAATAATCGTTTCCTTCCATCACATCCGTTTTCTTAAAACCATGCTTCAGGTAAAACTCTGCCGCTTTATGGTTGTCCTTATTTAATTCCTCAAATTTGATGTCTTGCGTGTTCATGTCAATTTATCTTTCCAATTACATAAGAAATAACTTCCGAATTCACCTCTATTTCTACTATACCACTCTCCGGCCTTTGAAACAATGTTACGGCACGAAAAAAGCCCCGCGCAAGGCGGGGCAAATACTTATTATTCATGTAGCAGTTGTTCAATTTCTTTCCGTTGTTCACTTGTGTACTCATAAATCGTTGCCGTAAACCATTTATCTTCCAGGAAGTCCTCTGAAAAAGCATCCATAACCTTCTGCGCAATTTTGAATTGAGAAATTGCTTTTTCTTTTTCTCCCTGCTTCATCAGATGCTTGCCTGCAACAATCAACATATTAATCAAGTCTTCCGCAGAGATGTTTTTCTGCTTCTGTGCCGCCTCATACGCATCTGCATCCTCGTCATCCAAAAGAGTTGCCATCAATTCTAATTTAGTAAAATAGATTTCCGGTATTTTTTCAAGGGTGGGTTT
>CAYRLN010000209.1:0-3773 GCA_964425065.1 uncultured Lachnospiraceae bacterium
GGGTGGATTACTCCGCACATGAGATTGTGGGAGGACTTGCGCCGGTTCCTATGCCGGACAAATATATAGCGGAAATGATGATGGATCGCATTGCTGCCAGCAAAGTATATCTGAAAGAGAAATATACGGACCGTTCTCCTTTGGAATATTACCGGAAAGGGAAAGACAATCCCCTCATGCACGAGAGCACAAAAGAAAAATTGGAGTTTTTGCTTGAAATGTTGGCTCAAAAGGGTGAAAAAGAAACCTTTGTTTATATTAAAAGAGATTTTCTGAAGTCAAAATAAATAAAAACCGGCAATCCGATGCACATTTTCGGAAGGAAAAGAATAAACTAAATTAAAGTTTGATAAGTGAGAGAATAGCATGAATTGCTGGTTGATTTTTTTCCTTTTGATATTCGGTTCAAGCAGAAACGGAAATTGTGGTTGCGCGGTTAGCAGAGAGGATGAACGTGATTGTCAACTGAACAGCAACAATGATTGCGGTTGCATGAACAGCAGAGACAACAATGATTGCGGCTGCATGAACAGCAGAGACAACAATGATTGTGGTTGTACGAACAGCAGAGATAACAATGATTGCGGTTGTATGAACAACAGAGACAACAATGATTGTGGTTGCCGGTCGAACAGAGAGGAAAACCGTGATTGCGGATGCGACAATGACAGAAGAGACAATGACAGAAGAGATTATGACAGAAGAGATTACGACAGAAGAGATAATGACCGTTTTGGGATGACGACTCCTCCTTGGGTTAGAGCGGGAGAGCGTGACAGAGATGACTCTTGCGGTTGTCAGAACAGGTGATTTAAAAACCGCTTCACCACGTTATGTGATGAAGCGGTTTATTTTTATTTGATGCCGGAAATCAAATCTGTTTAATTTAATTGCTGGATGACATAATCTCTTTATAAAGTTTGCTGTACATTTCATCAGCATCGCTTCCCAAATAGGAGAAAGTTTCCAAATCATATTTCGAAAGGTCAGGGAAGGCAATTTCAGAATTTTTGATATCCTCGTCTTCAATCAAAGCCTTTGCAGCATCGTTTGGTGTGGAGTATGTGATGTATTCAAAATTCATCAGTGCAATTTCAGCACGGCACATAAAGTCGATGAATTTTTCAGCATTTTCTTTATTGGGTGAATCTTTTAAAATTACCCAGGAATCAATCCAAATATTAGAGCCCTCCTCGGGAATGACATATTCCAAATCGGGATTTTCGCGCTGAGTATAAATAGCTTCGCCGGAATAAATAACGCCGATAGCAGCCTCACCACTAATCATTTTGTCACGAACCTGATCGATAACATAGGCCTGAACCAAAGGCTTCTGTGCAATCAAATCTTCTTTTGCTTTTTCCAATTCGTTTTCATCAACGGAGTTTAAGGAGTAGCCGTTTAATTTCAGACCAACCATAAACAAATCACGAACGGAACTCTGCATCAGAATATTATCTTCGTATTTTTCGTTCCAAAGGTCTGCCCATGATGTAATAGGTTCATCAACCATCGTAGTATTGTAAAGAATACCTACGGTTCCCCAGCAGTAGGGTACGGAATACTTATTCTCAGGGTCAAACTGTTTGGACTGTTCATAGTACTGTGAACCGATGTTAGCCTTTGCATTGGGAAGGTTGTCCCAGTTCAGTTCTGCCAACATATCGTTCTCGATCATTTTTGAAATCATGTAATCGGAAGGACATACCACGTCATACTGGAACGCACCGGATTCTACCTTGGGGTACATCGCTTCATTTGTTTCGTATTCGTCATAGATGACTTTAATGCCGGTTTCTTTTTCAAAAAGATCAATTGTTTCCTCGTCAATATACTCACCCCAGTTATAAACGTAAACTTCGCCGTTGGGAGTATCGTTCTCGGAGCCGCAGCCGGTAAAGAGAGTGCCAACTAATGTGGCACAAACCGCAATAGCAATAAATTTTTTCATTCCTTTTAATTTTTTCCTCATTCTTTCATAAAATATATTGTTATTTGACAGCCGCAGTATCCTGTTTCTTTTTTGGCACATAATTTACCAAAAGTAAAAGAATCAGTACTGTCACGAAGATGATAGTGGATAAAGCATACATTTCCGGCTTGATGCCTTTACGCACTTCTGCATATATCTTCGTTGATAATGTATCAATTCCTGCGCCTTTTGTAAAGTGGGTAATTACAAAATCATCCAAAGACATGGTAAATGCCATGGTAAAACCGGAAATGATACCGGGCAGAATATCAGGAAATACCACTTTGAAAAAGGCCTGTGTATGAGAGGCACCGAGATCCAGCGCTGCCTCATATGTACTGGGATTTAACTGTTTCATTCTTGGCATGACATTCAATATAACATAAGGAATGTTAAAAGTTATATGTGCCAGCAAAATAGTGAGAAATCCCATTTTAATTCCTAAGAAAATAAAAAGAAGCATAAGGGAAATACCCGTTACGATTTCCGCATTCAGCATAGGAATATTTGTGATTCCCATGATGATGGTACGGCTTCTTTTTTTCATGTTCTGCATGGCAATGCAGGTGATGGTGCCGATAATGGTAGCAATCGTTGCAGAAAGAAAGGCAATTAAAAGAGTGTTGCCTGCTGCCTGCAATATCTTTTCATCCTCGAAAAGGGCTACATACCATTTAAGGGTAAATCCGCCCCATTTGGAACGGGTTTTGCTCGCATTGAAGGACAGGACAATAAGTGTCGCAATGGGAGCGTATAAAAAGATAAAAATAAGTGCAACGTAAATCCGTTGTGCCACAGTCTTAATCATAACATTGAACCCTCCCCGTCTTTATCGAAGATGGCAGTACTTATCATGTTTATCACAATGAAAATCATAAGTACAATGGATAAACCACTACCTAAATGCCAGTTATAGTTGGTGTTGAACTCCAGTTCAATCACGTTACCGATAAGTAATATTTTGTTTCCGCCTAAAATCGTGGAAATGACAAATGTGGTAAGTGCGGGAACAAATACCATGGAAATACCACTGATAACACCGGGGATACTCAAAGGGAAAATGACTTTTGTGAATGTCTGAAAAGAGCCGGCGCCAAGGTCCCTGGCCGCATTTATCACATTAGGGTCAATTTTCATAAGAGCATTATAAATAGGCAGAATCATAAAAGGCAGGAAGTTATATACCATGCCTAAGACGATAGCAGCCGGAGTGTTAATAATATCAAGAGTGGGAAGACCGATAAATTTCAATAAACTGTTAATGACACCGGTTTTTTCCAACAATGTAAGCCATGCAAAGGTTCTGAGAAGAAAATTCATCCACATGGGAAGAATGAATATTAAAACCAAAAAGGAATTTGATTTCATCTTCATGTTAGATAAAATCATGGCTAAAGGATAAGCTAAAAGCAGACAAATAACAGTGCTTATCAAAGAGAGCAGAATAGAAAGCCAGAGTGCCTTTCCGTGTTCCGCGGTTGCGATAGCAGCAATATTTTCAAAAGTAAAAGCACCGGTTTTGTCCGTGATTCCGTAATAAATAACCATAATCAACGGAATAATGATAAACACAGCAGACCATAATAAATATGGAGCCGCCAATAATTTTCTTTTATTCATTGACGCCTACGGCCTCCTCGTCCTCTGATGCAGGTTTATTCATAATCTGAATGTTAAAAGGATCCACTTTGATGCCCACGTTTGTACCAACAGGGAACATTCCGGTAGAGTGTACAAGCCACTCAAAGCCATTTGCCAGGACTTCCATCTCGTAGTGGACGCCTTTGAAAATAACATGGCT
>CAYRLN010000210.1:0-3744 GCA_964425065.1 uncultured Lachnospiraceae bacterium
GGTTATGGATGACGTCCAGGCTGTGATTGACAGCAACCGGAAGAATGCGGAAATCGCACAGAAAGTTGCGGATGGCGACTTTAGCGTAGAGGTGCAGCCGAAGTGTGAAGAAGATGCTCTCAGCAATGCATTAAAACAAATGATTGCCCAGACAAATTATACCATGAGCAACATCAAAGAGGCTGCCCATCAGGTATCCACAAGTTCCGCCCAGGTTGCCAGTGCCAGTGAGGCGTTGGCTCAGGGATCCACCGAGCAGGCAAGTGCCATTGAAGAAATTACGGTTTCCATCGCAGACGTTGCGGAAAAGACAAAACAGAACGCGTCTCAGGCAAATACAGCAAATGAACTGATTGGACAGGCAATCCAGGATGTGCAGAAGGGTAATAAAGAGATGCAGGAAATGGTTGTTGCAATGGGAGAAATCAATGCGGCATCCGAAAACATTTCTAAGATTATTAAAGTAATTGATGATATCGCATTCCAGACAAACATTCTTGCATTGAACGCAGCAGTGGAAGCAGCAAGAGCGGGCGAGGCAGGACAGGGCTTTGCAGTGGTAGCCGATGAAGTAAGAAGTCTGGCAGCAAAGAGTGCCCAGGCGGCAGCAGAGACAGCAGAACTGATTGAGAACTCTATCCGCAAGGTGCAGGCCGGTTCCAAGATTGCAAGTGAAACGGCAGCAGCGTTGGAAGAAATTACAAAGGCTGTTTCCAAGAGTGAAAAGATGATTGCAGAAATCGCAGAGGCTTCCAACTATCAGGCAACAGCAATCGCCCAGATTGACAGAGCGGTATCACAGGTATCACAGGTTGTGCAGACGAACTCCGCTACAAGTGAAGAGTGCGCGGCAGCCAGTCTGGAACTCTCCAGCCAGGCAGCAAAAGTACGTGAACTTGTTTCTGTATTTAAATTGACAAATACAGGAAGCGTATCCGCGGCAGAAGTAAAGAAAACCTATGACAAAGCAGATGTGAATGAGCAGATTATTTCTCTGCAGGATGGTTTTGGAAAGTATTAATTTATAACGCAAAATAAAAGCATACCGGCTGGAGGCGTGTGACCAAAGCGCCGGTATGCTTTTTACATTATGGCAAAGAAGTGTGTGGGAGGTTTGAGAATGGAGAAGTTTATCTTTGAAGGAGAAAACCAGAGAAAAATAGAAAAGTTTATGCTGTATATATATTCCGCATACAGTGTTAATATCATGATCATGTCCCACGATGGAAATTGGGGTTTTTTGATTGATTTTCTGATATTGGCAGGGGTATCCGCAGGTTGGGTTACCCATGTCAGCAAATACAGAAGTTACCAGTCCAGAGCCCAGGTGGTTGCAATTATGATGCAGGTGACCATGATTATTTATGCTACCCATGTGGAATCCTTAACAGAGGCTCTTCCGGTTTACATGGCGTTTGTGGTCTTGCTTGGATTATACGGGCAGCCGAAATTTATATGGTTTACCGTTGTCTCTACATTGATTATATTCGGCCATCACGGCTTTGCGGGAAGTCTTCCGCTTGGCACGATGAAAGAAATCGGACAGTTTGCATCCAAGATGGGCAACGTATTGTTAATGGAATATATTGTTTATACATGGACAAAGAGGAACAGTGAAGGCAGTGCCCAGCTTATTGGAATGATTCGGGAACTTAGGGAAACCCAGAACAGTAAGGATGATTTTGTGGCAAATGTGAGCCATGAAATCAGGACACCCATCAACACCATCTGCGGTATGAGTGATATTGTATTGCAGGAGGAACTGCCTTATGAGATAAAAGAAAAGGTGCTGGACATCCAGCGTGCGGGACGGAACCTGATTGGTCTGGTCAGCGACATTTTAGACTTTTCGGAACTTCAGTCCGGCAATATTGAGCTGGAAGAAGAAGCTTATAATATCAGCACTACAATTAATGATGTCATAAACATGACAATGGCCCGTAAGAACCAGAAAAAAATTGAAATTATTGTGGATTGTGATGCCAATATCCCCAGTGCGCTGCTTGGCGACGAAAAGAAGTTGCGCAGGGTAATCATGAAACTGGTGGACAATGCCATCAAATTTACAAATGAGGGTTGCGTTACAATCGGTGTGGGTTTCCGCAAGGAGAGTTACGGAATCAATCTAATGGTGACCATAAAGGATACCGGTATTGGTATGAGTGAACAGAGTCTGGAGAAAATTTTCACCAGTTTCAGTCAGGTGGATTCCAGCCGTAAGCGTCAGGAAGACGGCATCGGGCTGGGGCTTGCCATCTCCCAGGCACTGATACAGAAAATGGGTGGTGCAATCACCATAAAGAGTAAACTGGGGAAAGGTACCACCGTGAAAATCGTAGTGCCCCAGAAGGTTCTGGAAGAGAAACCGATTGCAGCAGTGGAAAATAGGGAAAATCTGAATGTGGCAACGTTCATCGATATGGAACAGTTCAGCATGCAGGATATCCGGGACGAGTACACAAACATGATTATCCGCATGGTACAGCAACTGAAGGTAAACTGCCATGTTTGCCGCAACTTTATGGAGTTGCAAAGAAGGGTACAGAGAGAAAACTTTACCCACGTATTTATCAGTACGGTGGAATACAGGGCACAGAAGGACTTCTTTGATGAACTGGCAGAAAAAACCAATGTAATTGTGATACTGGATTATGTGGACGAAAAATATGTGACAAACCCGAAACTGATGAAAATCTACAAACCTTTTTATATTTTACCCATTGTATCCGTTGTAAACGGACAAAAGTCCGATATGGAGAATCAGCGGTTTGTGGGAGGGGAAGCTTTTTATACAAAGGATGTCCATGTTTTGGCAGTGGATGACAACCGCATGAACCTGAAAGTAATCCGGGGCGTGTTGGATAGTTACGGAATCCGGGTAACAACAGCAGCAAGCGGACATGAAGCACTTGAAAAAATAAATGCCGAAGGCTTTGACTTTGTATTCATGGATCATATGATGCCGGAGATGGACGGAGTGGAAACCCTACATGCAATCCGCCAGAAAGTGGGAAATTATTTCCTGAATGTCCCGGTAATTGCACTGACAGCCAATGCGGTTGCGGGAACCCGTGAAATGATGATTTCCGAAGGCTTCAGTGATTTTTTGGAGAAACCCATCGACCGTTCTGTTTTGGAAAGAGTATTAAGACGTACCCTGCCTGAGGAAAAAATAATTCCCATACAGGATAAAAGGGATGAACAGGAGGCGGAAGCAGGGAAAGAGGTCAAAACTGAGGCAAAAACAGAAAGGACCGGGCAGGATGAAGCGGAGGCAAGTCTGATAGCACTGGGTCTGGATGTGAAGAAAGGTATTCTGTATTGCAACGGCAAGGATGCCTATATTAAGGTGTTGCAGGGCTACTGTGAAGAATACGGGGAGTCCGGTGTTCAGGCACAGAGACTTTTCGATGCGCAGGATTGGAAAAACTATACCATTGAGGTACATGGTATTAAGGGAGCCATGAGAAGCATCGGGGCCGATGAACTTTCTGAGAAAGCCAAAATGCTGGAGTATGCCGGAAAAGAAGGCCGGATTGATTATATCTTAGAGTATCATGACGATTTGATCAGACATTATGAGGAACTGTTTGCCAGTCTTTGCGACAATAAATGGATTTGTCCTCAGGGAGTGGAAGGTTTCAGGTCTCATAGCAAAGAGGAGAAAGCGGAGATAGAGAACATGCCTGTTCTGGAAGAGGTATCCTTCGAGCAAAGCCTCCAAAGGATGGAAAGTGCCGTGTA
>CAYRLN010000211.1:0-3735 GCA_964425065.1 uncultured Lachnospiraceae bacterium
CTCTCTCAAAGAAGTCCATACAAGATTATATGGTGGATGAGAAGATTCCGAAGGAGCAGAGGGGGAAATTGTGGATGGTTGCGGAAGAAAACCATGTGTTGTGGATTTTGGGATATCGAATCAGTGAGAAATATAAAGTAAATGAGAATACCAAAAAAATATTGCAGATACAATTAAGAGGAGGTCACTGAGATGGCAGAGCACATTAGAGTTATGCTGAGTGAAGAGGAAGTCAACAAGAGAATCAAGGAACTTGGAGAACAGATCAGTAGAGATTATCAGGGAAAAGAAATACATTTGGTATGCGTACTGAAAGGAAGTACCTTTTTCACCTGTGAACTGGCAAAGAGAATTACGGTTCCCGTGTCTTTAGATTTCATGTCCGTTTCCAGCTATGGCAGTGGAACAGAGTCCAGCGGTGTGATTAAAGTGAAAAAGGACTTGGATGAGCCTTTGATGGGTAAAGATGTTCTGGTGATAGAAGATATCGTGGACTCCGGAAGAACATTAAGTTATCTGCTTGATATGTTGAATGAAAGACAGCCTGCAAGTTTGAAATTATGTACGCTTTTAGACAAACCTGACAGACGTGTCACAGACGTACATGTGGATTATACAGGATTCCAGATTCCCGACGAATTTGTTGTGGGATATGGACTTGATTATGCTCAAAAATATCGTAACCTTCCCTATATTGGTGTTGTTGAGTTTGATGACTAAAAGATAAATATTTCTATTTATCAAAAGGAGGACTACTTTGAAGCAAAACTCTAGAGGTTTTAATTTTTACTTTTTCGTAATCGGTATGCTGATGCTGCTTCTGTTTTATTTAAACTGGGCGGATAAGCAGAGCAGTGATTATTCCAGATTGGAATTGATTGCAGATATGGAAGCCCAAAAGGTGGTGGAGATTGACGTTCATCCCAATGGTGAGGCACCTACCGGTTACTTGGAAATTGTACTTAATGATGGTGATACTAAAAAATTGTATGCAACCGATATCACGGAACTGGAGACTTTGGTCCGCAGTTATGGTATAGAGCCTACGGTAATGGATATCGAGCGGGAAAGCTGGTTTTTAACATATGTTATGCCCCTGCTCACGATTGTGGCTGTGGGAGTCTTTTTCTTCGTTATGATCAGTGCACAGAACGGCGGTGGCGGCGGTAATTCCAGTAAGATGATGAACTTTGGGAAAAGCCGTGCCAGACTTTCCAATGGGGATACGAAAGTTACCCTTAAAGATGTAGCAGGATTGAAGGAAGAAAAAGAAGATTTGGAAGAAATCGTTGATTTCTTAAAAGATCCCGGAAAGTTTACAAAGGTGGGAGCAAGGATTCCGAAAGGTGTATTGCTTGAGGGCCCGCCCGGAACAGGTAAAACATTGCTTGCAAAGGCAATTGCAGGAGAAGCAGGCGTTCCTTTCTTCAGTATTTCCGGTTCCGATTTTGTAGAGATGTTTGTAGGTGTGGGTGCATCCCGTGTCCGCGATTTGTTTGCAGACGCGAAGAAACATTCCCCCTGTATTGTATTTATTGATGAAATTGATGCGGTTGCAAGACGACGCGGCACAGGTATGGGCGGTGGCCACGATGAGAGAGAGCAGACCCTGAACCAGCTTCTGGTTGAGATGGACGGTTTTGGGGTAAACGAAGGGATTATCGTTCTTGCTGCCACTAACCGAGTAGATATTTTGGACCCTGCGATTTTGCGTCCAGGCCGTTTTGACAGAAAAGTTGCTGTAGGCACACCGGATGTGGCCGGCAGAGAAGATATATTAAAGGTTCATTCCAAAAACAAGCCTCTTGCAGAGGATGTGGATTTGCAACAGATTGCACAGACGACAGCCGGATTTACCGGTGCAGACCTGGAAAACCTGATGAACGAAGCGGCTATCAATGCGGCAAAGGAAAACAGAGGATATATTACCCAGGAAGATATTAAGGGCGCATTTGTAAAAGTGGGCATCGGGGCAGAAAAGAGAAGCCGCATTGTGTCAGAGAAAGAAAAGAAGATTACAGCGTACCACGAAGCAGGTCATGCGATTTTGTTCCATGTGCTTCCTGATGTGGGACCTGTTTATACCGTGTCGATTATTCCTACCGGAGGCGGAGCTGCGGGATATACCATGCCCCTTCCCGAGAAGGATGAAATGTTCCTGACGAAAGGTAAAATGCTTCAGGAAATCATGGTATCCCTGGGCGGACGGATTGCGGAGGAAATTATCTTTGATGATATTACAACCGGTGCATCCAGCGATATCAAAAAGGCTACCAAGGTGGCACGGAAAATGGTTACACGTTTTGGTATGTCGGACAATATCGGTGTAATCAATTACGACAGCGACGACGATGAAGTATTTATCGGAAGAGATTTGGCACATGCAAGACCCCACAGCGAATCGGTGGCAGGAGAAATTGATAAAGAAGTGAAGAGCATTATCGATGACTGCTATGCCAAAGCCAAGAAGATTATTATGGATTATGAAGATGTGCTTCACAAAGCGGCAGAAATGTTGCTGGAAAAAGAAAAGATTACCCGGGAAGAGTTTGAAGGGTTATTTGAAGTTTCTGAGGAAGCGTAAATATCTATTAGTAAATGTGCACAACGAAATGTTGTGCATTTTTACTAAAAACCACTGGTGTCTTTTGTAATATTTGTGAATTTCGAGGATAGACGCAGAATGTGGGTCATGCTATTATAATATGCGTAACCCCCCCAATACATTATATAGTTTTTTGCTATACCCCATAAGAAAGAAATACCTTCTCTAAAAAGGACAGCCACAAGCTGTCTTTTTTACTTTGTATGGAAATATATGAAATATGTGGGGTTTTTCTTGAAGTTAAATGGTTAATATAATAAAATAGTGAAAGAACGAAAATGATGAAAGAGGATCTTTTGTATGGATTTAGACCATCTAAGCAAACCGGAGCAAAATTATCAATACATTTCCAATATGCGCCCGGTAATCAATAAATCTGCCCTTTTCTCCGACACTACAGCCGATTATGTTTCCCCCGCTGAACCCAGAGCTTATGACGAAGTAACAATTCGTTTTCGGACGGCAAAAAATAACGTAGACAGGGTTTTTCTGGTAACCAGGGAACAAAGTTATCTCATGACAAAGGACATGTCGGATGAAAACTTTGATTATTATGCGTATACGCTGCAATTGGAAAATGAGAAGGTAACTTATTATTTCGAAGTAAGATGCGGAAAAGTAACCGGATTTTATGATGTAAGAGGTTTTGTCAGAGAACCTTCCGGGCATTATAATTTTGCGGTAATCCCCGGATTTAAAACACCGGATTGGGCGAAAGGTGCAGTAATGTACCAGATTTATGTGGACCGCTTTTACAACGGAGACAAGACCAATGATGTTTTGTCAGATGAATATACCTATATCGATGAGCATGTGCAGAGAATTGAAGATTGGGACAAATATCCCTCCGCAATGGACGTGAGAAGCTTTTATGGCGGTGATTTGCAGGGCGTAATCGATAAGATGGATTATCTGGAAGACTTGGGCGTGGAAGTGATTTATTTTAATCCTCTGTTCGTATCCCCTTCCAATCATAAGTATGACAGTCAGGACTATGACAACATCGACCCCCATATCGGCAAGATTGTGGAGGACGGCGGCGAATTACTTCCGGAAGGAGTAAAAGAGAACCGCTACGCGACGAGATATATTCACCGGGTGACAAACAAAGCAAATCTGGATGCCAGTAA
>CAYRLN010000212.1:0-3733 GCA_964425065.1 uncultured Lachnospiraceae bacterium
CTACAGCTATCGTGATGCACAGTACAAAAGGTAAAGGCGTTTCCTTCATGGAAAACTCCGTGGATTGGCACGGAAAAGCTCCTAACGATGAAGAGTTTGCTGTGGCAATGGCTGATTTGGAAAAAATTGCTGAGCAGTTAGAAAAGGAGGGCAACTAATAATGGCAGACGTTAAGAAAATTGCAACAAGAGAAAGTTATGGTAACGCTCTGAAAGAATTGGCGGAAGAATTCCCCGAGTTGGTAGTATTGGATGCGGACCTTGCTGCTGCTACAAAAACAGGCATCTTTAAAAAGGCTTATCCCGACAGACATATTGATTGCGGTATTGCAGAATGTAACATGGTAGGTATTGCGGCAGGTATGGCAACAATCGGAAAAATTCCTTTTGTAAGTTCCTTTGCCATGTTTGCAGCAGGCCGTGCATACGAGCAGGTAAGAAACTCTGTGGGCTATCCTCACCTGAACGTTAAAATCGGTGCTACACATGCAGGTATCACTGTAGGTGAAGACGGTGCAACACATCAGTGTAATGAGGACTTGGCTCTTATGAGAACTATTCCCGGTATGGTTGTAATGTGCCCCTCCGATGATGTGGAAGCAAAAGCAGCTGTCCGTGCAGCTCTTGAATATAATGGTCCTGTTTACATCCGTTTCGGTCGTGCGGCAGTGCCCGTAATCAATGACCATCCCGGTTACAAATTTGAAATCGGCAAGGGTACTGTTGTAAGAGAGGGTAAAGATGTAACAATCGTTGCTACCGGTATCTGTGTGGACAGTGCACTGGGTGCTGCTGAAAAATTGGCGGCAGAAGGCATTGATGCAGAGGTTGTAAATATCTGCACAATCAAACCTCTTGACGAAGAAATTATTCTCGCAAGTGCGAAGAAGACAGGTAAAGTTGTAACAGTGGAAGAACATTCCGTAATCGGCGGCCTCGGCAGTGCAGTATGTGATTGCCTGTGCGCAAATTATCCTGTTCCTGTCAAGAAAATTGGTATGCAGGACGTGTTCGGCGAGTCCGGTTCTGCAGCGGCATTGGTTCAGAAATACGGTCTTGACGCAGAAGGCGTTTACACAAGCGTAAAAGAATTCTTAAAATAAGAATTCACCCAAATAAAAAAAATAAAAAGTGATACATGAAAATCCTATTATTTTTCTCTGAAATAATAGGATTTTCTGTTATAATATGGTATACTCGGTGTGAATAAGCAGGTTCTTTTCGGAAGGGAGGATACTATGGAACGGGTAAAGGGAATGAAATGGCAGTCAATGCTTACGGCGGCGCTTTTTGTGATAATGGGCATTATACTTATTATTTATCCGGAAACCACAGCAGAAACCATTTGCTATGTTGTAGGTATTTCGGGCGTGGTAATCGGTGTTTTCACGGTGCTGGCGTATGTATTCAGAGATATCCAAAAAAACTATTACCGCAACGATTTCGTAATAGGTATGATGGAAGTGCTTTTGGGAGCATTTGTTCTCTATAAGGCGGATTTGATTATGGAACTCATCCCCTGTGTTCTTGGTATGCTGGTTGTATTCAGCGGTATCGGCAAATTACAGAATGGTATTGACTTGCGCCAGATGGGTGGCAAAAAAGATTTTATTTTCTTTATCATGGCACTTGTAAATTTGATTTTTGGAATTCTGCTGGTCATCGATCCTTTTGATGATACGGGACTTTTGTATATTTTGATTGGGACAGGCCTTTTGATTAGCGGCATCACAGATGCTTTTGCAACGCTTTATATGGCAAAAAAAATGAAAGATTATATCATAGTCAAAGAAGCCTTAAGTACAGGTGTAAGAGAAATCGAATGTAAAGAAGAAAGAAAAGAAGAGTAAGGAAGTAAAGGAAGATGAATATTTTATCCCCTTCAATTTTATCAGCAGATTTTACAAAACTGGGTGAACAGATTCAGGCAGTAGATAAAGCGGGAGCACAGTATATTCATATAGACGTGATGGACGGGCTTTTTGTACCGTCCATCTCTTATGGCATGCCGCTTATCCGTTCGATAAGAAAGGTGACGGATAAGGTTTTTGATGTGCATCTTATGATTGAAAAACCGGAGAGATATATCGATGAGTTTGCGGATTGTGGTGCAGACTTGATTACGTTTCATGTAGAAGCCACCAATCAGGTGGACAAAGTGATTGACATGATTCATGAAAAAGGGTTAAAAGCGGGATTGTCTATTAAGCCCGGTACTCCTGCGGAGGAAGTGAAACCCTATTTGGACAAACTGGATATGATTCTTGTCATGACGGTGGAACCGGGATTTGGGGGACAGTCCTATATAGATGCCTGCACGGAAAAAGTTCGCAAAGTGCGACAGATGGTAACGGAGACAGAAAGAGAAATTGACATCCAGGTGGACGGAGGAATCAGCATAAAAAATGTTGGCACCGTCTTGGAAGCGGGTGCCAACGTTATTGTAGCCGGTTCAGCTGTATTTAAAAATGACATTGAAGCAAACGTAAAAGAATTTTTGCAACTTATGCGTTCCAATGCTTAATAATACCAATGCCGATGGCATAGGGGCCGGTGTGGACAGCTATGGTAGAACCAATCCGTCGGATGGGAAAATCTTCTTCCTTAAGCGGGTAGGAACCGGAAATCGTATCGACCAGATATTTTCTGTAAGATGCGACTTCTTCGTAATCGTAGCCGTACCCTAATGCGAAAGAATAATCTTTGACATCTGCGTTCACTTCTTTCAGGTAATCCGTAAGCAGACCAATCATTCTTTCTAAGGCTTTTTTGCGGCTGCGGACCAATCCGGAGGAGAAAATCTCACCCTCTTTCAAGGTGATAAGAGGTTTGATTCCGAGAACGGAACCTGCGATACCGGAAAGTTTACCGATGCGTCCGCCGTGTCGCAAGTATTCAAGGTCACCTACGGTAAAGAAAATGCGACCGGTAGATTTGATTCGTTCCAAGTGAGCCACAGTTTCTTCGAAAGGAATTCCTTTGTTTCTCATATCAAGTGCTTCGAAGACATACTGACCTTGTAATATAGTATTTACAGTTGCATCAATAACGGAAATTTTGATATTGGGATAGGATTCCAAAACAATGTCTCTTGCGTTTAACGCAGATTGCATGGAGCCGCTGAATTTTGTACTGATACAAATACAGATGATATCCTCTCCTCTTTCGGCAACGGGAAGAAAAGCATCCACGTAATCCTGTACAGGAGGCAAAGAAGTTTTGGGGAAAACTTTCGGGTTTCCCACCATTTGATCAAAAAAATCCTGAATTTCCATGTCTATGTTTTCTTTCAGGAAGGTTTGTCCATCGAAAGAAACCATAAAGGGAACAACGAAGAGATTGTTTTCTCTTGCCATTTCAGGGGAAAAGTCACAGGAACTGTCGGAAAAGATTTGATAACTCATAATAGGTCCTCACAATTTTTAGGTTATTTACTGCTATTTTAATATAAATAAATATGGATGTCCATAGAAATTGATATAAAAAATACATAAAGTAGTTATGAAAACTACGTATATGATAAGGGCAGATGAAAGGAGTTAAAAATGGAACTTGAATTCTTACATATGTTACAAGGTTGGCACAGGGACTGGCTTGATGCGGTAATGATATTTGTGACAAAACTCGGTGATGCGGGGCTGCTATGGATTGGCATAGGACTGATTCTTGCAATCATTCCGAAAACACGAAAATGCGGCGTTTTGGTTCTGATAAGTATGGCGGTTTCCTTCCTG
>CAYRLN010000213.1:0-3717 GCA_964425065.1 uncultured Lachnospiraceae bacterium
CTATTCTGCTACTTTCTCATAACCAAACATTCTGCGACCAACACCACAGTAATACATCCGCCCACAACCGTGAAATAACTAAATCCGAACGTTAACGGCATTAGAGATGTGACGATTGCAATTATACTACAAACGAATATTGATTTCCTAATTCCCTTGCTGTCCTTAAAAAGCAAAACCACAGTAAGGAGCAATATGACACAGGTCAAAAGTGCCGTCAATAAAGGTCCAAAATTTGCATACCCATAAGGCATCAGACTAAAATAAGAATATGTCTTTCTCAAAGTTTCTCCGGGTCCCGGAGCAAAATTAAGAACTGCACCATAGGGTAGCAACTCTAAAACAATTGCTGTAACCGGTAATAACACTGCAGTCAATTTTTTCTTCATATGACTCTCCTTCCGACCATGTTCATGACAAAAACTACAGTTTCTTTGTAAAACAAATAATCCTATTGGCTTCCTCAAATCCCATACTTATATGAAACTTCAGGCTTTCGCTGTTCGCCAGTTCACAATCACTGGCAAACTCTGTGCATCCTTGCTCAGATGCCCAATTTTCACATGCTTTCAAAAGCTGTTTGGCAATTCCATGCCCCCGATATTCTTCTTGTACAAAGATTCCTTCCAAATATCCAACCGGGCTACTGTCCGTTCCTTCTACGTAATCATGCCGAAGCTGGCACTGGGCAAATCCTACTGCCGCCCCATCCATTTCAGCCAGAAAAATTATTGCGTCATCACCGCTAATAATTTCTTTAAATTCCTCAGCAAGTTCGTCCATCGTATTATCTTCCCACATTTGAATCGCCAGTTCGGCAACCATGTTAGCCTCTGTTGTTTTTGCCGGATCTATAATTAAGTTTGTTCCTTTATCCATTGTTTTTCGTCTCCCAATTTAATCAGATTAATTATAACACAACAGCCTATTAACTGCTATTATATTAGTTGTCAATTTTCCGCTTGATTTTCTATAAAAAATCAGTTATAGTACATCTTACATCAGCAAGATTTCTACTTGCTTTTTAATCAGATATTCCATTCTGAAATATTTCTATTTATTGCAGTTTATCTGCATCCGGCGATTCGCCAATTGTTTCAATCTACTATTTTACAAAAGGAGCTTATGCCTATGAACAAAACTTTATCTGTAACAACTAAACCTCGCCGTCCCTTGGCTGAACTGAATTTGATGGACGCTTTCTTATTTCAACAAATACTTTTACAAGAAAAAGAGGGCCCTGAGTTTTGCCGGATTCTTCTTAGTACTATATTGGGACGACCAATTCGTAATGTCCGTATTATTCCTCAGAAAAATATACTTGGAATTGATACTGACAGACATGGAATACGTTTAGATGCTTATATCGAAGATGTTTCTGAAGCTGATAATTCTATTTTCCCAAATGAAATTGATGCTCAAATAATTCCGGATATCTACGATATAGAACCAAACAAAACTTTCGAAAAAAACACTCTTCCTAAACGTATGCGATATTATCACGGACTCATTGACACTCAACTATTATCCACCGGTATTAAATATGACAAATTACAAAACGTGGTCATTATTTTCATTTTACAATCTGCCACATTTGATAAGAACCGCATGGTTTACACTATTCGTAATCAATGCGTCGAGGATTCTTCGGTTTCTTACGATGATGGTTCCACCAAAATCTTTCTTTACACTAAAGGCATAGAAGGAAATCCTAGTCAGGAACTAAAAGATATGTTACAATACATGGAGAATACAACGAACGAAAATGTGACAAATCAAAATCTTAATAGCATTCATCAAATTGTGGAACACACAAAACGCCGAAAGGAGGTTGGCATTAATTATATGAAATCTTGGGAACATGACGAAATAATTCACAACAAAGGTATACAGCAAGGTATTGAGCAAGGCATTAAATCTTTAATACTAACCTTAAAGGAAATGAATATTTCTCAAGAAGAAATTTCTGCTAAATTGAAAAAACACTATTTATTAACCTCTGAAGAAGCAGAAAATTATATCAACCAATATTGGAATATATAGCTAAACAAAAGGATTGGAGATGAAGAACTCCAATCCTTTTTCCTTATCCAAAAACAATCTTTCTTGCTTCTAATGATCTCTGCTCAAAAATCTCATAAAACTGTTCCTGCGTGTTCCCGAAATTCTCCACATAAAATTTCTGAAGCACATACATATTCAGATTTTTTGCAAAGGTTTCATCCTCCGCATCATTTACTGCAGCTTCTATGTCCTTCAAAAAGTCATGCCACGTGAGCAGAAACCTTTCATATGCTCCCATGTCCGACATATCTATCCATTTGCGTACTTTTACTTTGGTGCGGTTTTCGCGCACACATTCTCCGGTTAAAAGAATGTACTTAATCTCGCCCTCTTCATAGACTCTTCCCAAAGGAAAAAGTCTGCAAAGGCCGGGACGGAAGCTATGAATATCACATAAACCATTTTTATTTAAAAAGACACATTTAGAGTCTTCCTCGTCCGTCATCATCATGCTTGGGCGGATAATCCCGTTTACCACTCCTAGGCTAATTCCCTGCACCATGAGCTGCTCAAAGGAAGCCCCCAAGCCCCTTTTTAGCTGATATACATCCAACGGATCCAAAGTAATGGTATCGCCTCTTCCATGACAACATTCACTGCAACCTTCGCAGTTGTTTGCGCAGGCTTTTACCATATCATTAAGTCCATATAGTTTTCCATCGGAAATTTCCTTTAAATCCACTTGTCGTTCCATTTCACAAGTACTCCTTTTTCTTTGGCTATAAACTAATGAAATTGTATCATTTTTACCACACCCGCTCAAGACCTTTCCCAAAACTCTCCATTTACAACAGAACGTATGTTTGTTATAATGGGCATGAAAGGAGGCACCTATGGAAAACCAAACCTATCTTTGTATTGATTTAAAATCCTTCTATGCCTCCGTGGAGTGCGTGGAACGAAAATTGGACCCTATGAAAACCAATCTGGTTGTTGCGGACCCGGAGCGGGAGAGGGGAACCATCTGCCTTGCGGTATCTCCCTCTATGAAAGCATTGGGGGTGTCCAACCGATGCCGAGTTTTTCAGATTCCGTCGAACATCAAATACATTATGGCACCACCTCGCATGCAACTTTACATTGATTATTCCGCCAGAATCTATGAAATCTACCTAAAATATATCGCTAAAGAAGACATCCATGTTTATTCCATTGACGAAGCCTTTCTGGACGTCACAAACTATCTTGACCTTTACCGGATGTCCGCGGTAGATTTGGGCAAACGCATTATGGAGGACATCAAAAAGGATATCGGCGTAGTGGCCACCTGCGGCATCGGCACCAATCTCTATCTCGCAAAAGTTGCTTTGGATATCTCCGCCAAGCACTCCAAAAACTTTATAGGATATTTGGACGAGGAACTCTATCAGCAAACACTCTGGAACCACAGACCGCTAACCGATTTTTGGCGCGTGGGTCCCGGTATTGCAAGGCGCCTTGAAAGTGTGGGTTTGTTTACTATGGGAGATATTGCTCGTGCAGACGAAAAATTGCTTTCCAGACTTCTTGGCATCGATTCCGAATATCTCATTGACCATGCCTGGGGCCGGGAACCGGTGACGATGGAAGAAATCAAATCCTACAAGGCCAGAACCAACTGCCTTTCCAGCGGTCAGGTACTCATGCATGAATATAATTATGAAGACGGCCTTG
>CAYRLN010000214.1:0-3717 GCA_964425065.1 uncultured Lachnospiraceae bacterium
ACCACAGTCTGCAAAAATAAATGTACCGTTGTCACCCTGGTCCTTGAACTGGGTATCCATTACGAAGAATGCAGAAACCAGTTTTACACCGGGCGCTGTCTTCAGAATCTGAAGTGCAGGTCTGAGTGTATCGGCTGTGGAATGGCAGGCACCTGCCACCATACCGTCAGCATCATTATTTTTAACCATTACGATACCGAAAGTAAGGTAATCATTTAAAAGAATCTCTCTTGCTTTTTCCAGTGTCATACCTTTTGCTTTACGTGTTTCGTAAAGTAAGTTTGCATATTCTTCCAATTTAGGAGTTTTCTTGGGGTCAACAACGATTACTCTGTCCAGGTCAACCTCCAGCCAACCGGCACCGTCCATGATTTTTTCTTCATTACCGATCATAATAATATCAGCAATGCCCTCCTCAACAATTTTTGCCGCAGCAATCAGAGTTCTCTTGTCATTGGACTCCGGTAATACAATAGTTTTTTTGTCAAGTCTTGCTCTGTCCTTAATCAAATCAATATAAGACATATTTTTTCTCCTTCCTATTGTCTCTCCTAATTCATTCATTTGTTTTAAGCGGACATCAATTTCCACTTTGCTTTTTATCATGTTTATATTATACTAAAATCAGATTTTGTATACAAGGGAAAATATTCGAAAAATTGTACAATTTCAAGTACATTTTATACTTTTCCACACCTTTTAAAACGTGATTTTTTTCACAATGTAAACGCTTTCATATTGTGTTATTTTTTTCACAGGGTGTTTGATTAACTTTTGACGTTTTTCCGTATATTGGAGAGGAGTCTTTATGAAGGTAACCGGAATTATTGCAGAATACAACCCGTTTCACAACGGTCATAAACATCACATAGAAAAGGCCCGGGAATTAACCGGCGCCGACTATATCATTGTGGTTATGAGCGGTGATTATGTCCAGCGCGGGGAACCTGCGATTACAGACAAATATGTCCGTACAAAAATGGCTTTGGAATGTGGGGCTGATTTGGTATTGGAACTTCCCCTGCCCTATGCCACCGGAAGCGCGGAATATTTTGCTGCGGGAGCAGTCTCGCTTCTGAATCAATTGGGAACCGTTGATTATTTGTGCTTTGGCAGCGAGTGCGGGGACACTTCAAAATTAATGAAGGCGGCGTCTTTTTTAGCAAAGGAACCATTTGAATATAAAGAACTGTTACAGAAGTATTTAATGCAGGGATTATCCTTTCCTTCTGCCCAGGAAGCAGCTTTGCACGGATGCACCGATGCCGAGACTGCCACTCTGCTCTCCTCCCCCAATAACAGATTGGGAATTGAGTATTGTAAAGCACTGATTCGATCAGGCAGTTCTATCGCTCCTGTTACCGTATTGCGGGAAGGTGGCGGATATCACGATGAAACCCTGTATGATGCAGATGCTAATCTTCCCAGTTCTGCTTCCGCAATACGCAGAAGCTTGGATATCATAGCGCAAAACAACGATTCCAAATCCACCTGTGACAAAGAAGGGCTTTCCGCTTGCCCTGAAACTGTTTTATCTCAGGTTCCGACACCGGTCGCAGACATCATAAAAAAAGAATGGAACAAATCTTTTCCTATGAAAGAAGATGATTTTTCCCTCCTGCTTCATTATAAATTGTTAAATGAAACAAAAGAATCTTTATTGACCTATTTGGATATAACGCCGGACTTGGCTGATAAAATCTTGAAATATTTACCTCATTACAATTCATTCAGTGGATTTTGCATGACATTAAAGAGCAAGGACCTGACCTATGCCAGAATTTCACGGTGTCTGCTCCATATATTGTTGGAAATTAAAACGGTTCATATGGATGCATACAAAGTACTTGAGCTGACACCATATGCCAGAATTCTGGGATTCCACAAATCAGCCGCAACTCTACTCCACGAAATCAAGAAACACTCTTCCATTCCTATGATTTCTAAATTAGCAGATGCGCAAAATTTGTTGGATACCGATTCTTATGAAATGTTTGAAAAAGAGATTAAAGCAAGTCATATATACGAGGCTGTAAAGGTGCAGAAATTTGGCACAAAAGATTCTTTTATTAAAAATGAATTTAAAAGGGAAATCATTGTTTTATAGCATTCACTGGACATACAATTTCGCCCACTGTTAAATAACAGTGGGCGCTTCTTGATCTATCATCATATTCAATTTATCATCGTCACCTACATCAATTTCTCCATATTCTTCTTTTCTGCAGTGACCCACAAAACCATATCTTCTGACAGCGGCTTATCCGGATCCATAGTGACAACTACATCTTGGCCTTGTTTAATTGCCACCACGTTTGCCCCTGCTTTTTTACGCAAATCAAGGCTCCGGAGACTTTTCCCTATCCATTCCGGTTTCACTGCAAGTTCTACCATGCTGACCTTGTCAGACAACTCAATAATATCCAAAAAGTTCTTTGCTAAAAGTTGGTACGCCATACGGTTTCCGGATTCTTTTTCCGGAATGATTACTCGGTCCGCTCCAACTTTTTCCAATATTTTTTTATGAAGTGCATCATTTGCTTTCGCCAGAATATAAGGAACTCCCAGTTCTTTTGCAATAATTGTCGCCATCACGCTGGCATCCAAACTACCTGTAATCGCCACAACCACTCCATCCATATTGGAGACGCCAAGGGACTTAAGCACCTCTGCATCGCAAACATCGGCGCGTACGGCATGAGTCACGTTTGGTGCAATATTATTGACAATTTCCTCATCTGTATCTACAGCCAAAACCTCTGCGCCCGCTTTTGTAAGAGATTCCGCTACACCGGAACCAAATTTTCCAAGTCCCAATACCGCAAATGTCTTTTTCATCATCCTATTGTTACCTCCTCCTGTGGCAAATGAACGGTTGTCTTTTTCTTTCTCTGTCCCACAGCAATTGCCATGGAAATAGGGCCGATTCTTCCTAAATACATGCAAAAAATGATAATGATTTTGCTGGCAGTATTCAGTATCGGTGTCAAATTTCTTGTGAGTCCCACCGTTCCCACCGCACTGAATACTTCGTAAGCAATATCCACGAATCCACCGGGTTGAATGCAAAGCAAGGTCATCAAAGCAACAAGCGAAACCAACACGCTTATCAAGGTTACCGCCAGGGCCTTCCGCACATTCCTTATGGAAATATGGCGTCCAAACAGACCGGCTTCTTCATATCCCCGTATAATGGAGCCTACGGCAATCACCAGAACTGCAATTGTGGTGGTTTTGATACCACCGGCTGTTCCTACCGGAGAGCCGCCAATAAACATTAATATCATACAAAGCAAAGCGGTGGAGTCCTTAATCCCTTTTTGGGAAATCGTGGCAAATCCCGCTGTTCTGCAAGTTACAGACTGAAAAAGCGACGCCAAAACCTTCTCTCCCAAGGGAAGATTTCCTATGGTTTCCGGATTATTGAATTCCATCGCCAAAATAGCCAGTGCTCCCACAAAAACCAAACCAACCGTCATTACCACCACTATTTTCGTGTGCAACGTCAGTTTATTCCAAATCCGGCGTTTTTTTATCTCACCTTTTTTTGCCAAGCTAAAAACACGAAGGAAATCCCACCAGACAATATATCCCAAGCCACCTAAAATAATCAATAACATGGTAATGATATTTATGGGTACATTTCCTACATAATTCATCAGGCTGTTGTTGCCGATAATGTCAATTCCCGCATTACAGAAAGCGGAAACGGCGTTG
>CAYRLN010000215.1:0-3698 GCA_964425065.1 uncultured Lachnospiraceae bacterium
GAAGTAAGCGGGAACTGTGATAACAGCTTCTGTTACTTTTTCGCCCAAATAGTTTTCAGCATCTGCTTTCAATTTCTGGAGAATCATAGCAGAAATCTGCTGAGGGGAATACTTCTTGTCGTCGATTGTACGACCTCTGTCTGTACCCATGTCTCTCTTAATGGAAGAGATTGTTTTTTCGGAGTTGGTAACTGCCTGACGTTTTGCGGGCTCACCTACCAGTCTCTCTCCGGTTTTTGTAAATGCTACAACAGAGGGAGTTGTTCTAGCGCCTTCTGTGTTTGCGATAACGGTAGGTTTTCCACCTTCCATAACTGCTACGCAGCTGTTTGTGGTTCCTAAGTCAATACCAATGATTTTTCCCATAATTCTTTCCTCCTATATTTACTGTACTACTGCAACCATACTAAATCTTACTACTGTGTCTCTATACATATAACCTTTCAGCAGTTCCTGCGCCACCATACCGGTTTCTAACTCATCGTTTTCCACCTGCATCACTGCATTGTGGAAGTTAGGGTCAAATTCTTTTCCCACTGCCTCGATGGGTTTTACACCAATGTTCTCCAGCTCCGACATCAACTGCTTGTATATCATGGTCATTCCCTCCGCAAAAGGTGTTCCCTTTTCTTCTTCAGGAATGGTAGCAAGCCCTCTTTCGAAATTGTCCACAACGGGCAAAATCTTTTCTACTACGCTTTTTGCGCCTGTTTCAAACATTGCGCTCTTTTCTTTGTCGGTTCTCTTACGGAAGTTTTCAAATTCAGCCATCTGGCGAACCACTTTATCTTCCAGTTCAGCAACCTTTTCTTTTAAGGCTTCTTCTTTTTTATCTTTTTTCTTGTTTTTTCCAAAGCCTTTCTTTTCTTCTGCAAAATTCTCTTCTGCTTCCTGAACATTCTCTCCGGTTTCCTGCTCAGCAGATGTTTCCTTTTCTGCCTCCGCAGTCTCTACCGCTTCTTCCGCGGCATTCTCCCGGACTTCCTGCTCAGTCACTTTGCTTTCATTTTCTGCCATATGTTACTTCCTTTCCGGTCTATTTCTTCTTATACAAGTCATCCAACTGATGCATCATAGTCTTCAGCGTTCCGATTACCTTGTCATAATCCATTCTCTTTGGTCCGATAATGCCTATGGTTCCTTTCATGCCTTCATCCAATTCATAAGTAGCCGTAACCACGCTGCAATCTTTCATGCTCTGAATCGGCGATTCATTTCCGATATAAACCTGAATACCTGTGTTATTCTCATCTGCCAATGTTTCGTGGACTAACGTTCCCAGCACCTGCTTCTCCTCGAAGGTGGTAATCAGTTCGCTGGCTTTCTGATGGTCTGCCAGTTCCGGGTATTTGAAGATGTTGTTTGTTCCACTGGTGTAAATTTCCAAATCTTCGTCCGCCCTGATGGCCTCCGCCACTGCGTCCAGCACTTCGCTTACGATTTCGCTGTGAATACCCGCCTGCTGTTTCAGTATGGCAATGGTTCCTAAATTAATTTCCTCTAAAGTCAATCCATTCAAATTAGTATTTAAAAGGATATTTAATTTTAGGAGCGTTTCATTGTTAAGCACCTCATCCACTGAGATCAAATGATTCTTAATCACATTTCCTTCTACCACGATAACCGCCAGAAGTTGATGCTCATCCACCCGGGACAACTGAATAAATTTCAGTTTATTCCTATGATACTGCGGTGCGGAAATCATCGTTGCATAGTTGGTATTCTGGGCCAGCACCTTTGCCACCTGCTTTAGGAGCAAATCCATCTTATCTTCTTTTTCCAGATAGACCTCTTTGATTTCCTCTATCTCCCGGTCCTTTTCCTCCATCATGGCATCCACATAAAAGCGGTAGCCCTTGTCGGAAGGGATTCTTCCTGCGGAAGTGTGGGGCTGTACGATATATCCCATCTCTTCCAAATCCGACATCTCGTTGCGGATGGTTGCAGAACTTAAATTCAAATCTGTATACTTTGAAATAGTCCTACTTCCCACCGGCTCTCCTGTCTCCAGGTAATTACGGATAATGGCTTGCAATATTTTCTTTTTTCTTTCATCCAACTGCATCCCATCACTCCTTTTTCGGTGTACCCGTCACGGGCGTAGACAGTTATCTTTTGGATTGTTAGCACTCGCCGCAAAGGAGTGCTAACATCTTCTTACCATAAAATATCACTTACCCTACCCATTGTCAACCAAATAAGTGGGAAATAATTATAAAATAATTCTAAAGAAATACAAAGGCCTTTGACATTGCTATCCCAAAACATAGTGTGATATACTAGTGCCAGAGGTATGCTATGATAAAACAACTTTTTTCAAACAACCGATTTAAAAACCTTGTGCAATGGGTGCTTGCCGCATTCATTGCTTTTTGTGTTGCCAATATTTTGATTCTTCCTTATTGGAAGGCTCCCGGATGGATTTCCAGGGACACCGGTGCCACCTCTGCAGTCTATCACTCCGGCACCACCCTGGTAAACGGATATGAGGGCTACGGCATCCTGGACGTGGACAGTCACGGCTATTTAAACGAAGACTTACCTTTGGCAGATTCCTTTGTTCTGGCACTGGGTTGCTCCCACACAAAAGCAATTGAAGTTTCACCGGATGAACGTTACACTTCTATATTAAATGAAGCTCTGTCCGGCAGGGATGACTCCAGCCTTTATGTGTACAATCTTGCCATAGACGGTTTTTATTTCCCGGATATTGTAAAAGGCTTTGAAGCCGCACTGGCGGAGTTCCCCGGTGCGGAAACCATAATCATAGAAATTCCTACCACGGATTTTGACCTCGCCCTGCTTACGGACGCAGTAAACAGCAGAACTTTCGATCCCGCACAGACCGGCGCATTACTTTATGAGACACAGAGTATGAAAGAAAAAATAAAGATTGGGGTCAAGGAATCTCTTCCTATATTAAGTTTGTACCTCAGCAAGCAGTTCACAAACCTTGGGTTTAGAGACGACACTCCTTTCCTCTATTGCGCTGCCGAACCGGATACCGTACAATACAACGTTACCAAAGAAGCCTATTTACTTGCTTTGGAACCCGCTTTGGCCCATTTAAGGGAAAGCTATGACAAAGAAATCATTATCTATTTCCACCCCTTTGTGGAAATACTCGAAACCGGCGAACTATCAACCGACACAAGTGTCACAATAAACTGGTTCGCTGAAAGTTGTGACAAATATGGAATCACCTTCCTAGATGCCACAGAGGCATTTCTGCAAAACTACGAAAATAACCATACTGTTCCCTATGGTTTCTCCAACACCTCACCGGGAGCGGGACACTTAAATAAAGAAGGACATCTTATCAGCGCAAGGCTGCTACTGGAAGCCCTTATGGCAAACGATGTCACAGGAGAAAATTCATGACCTTTTTAACCTTGGAATTTCTTATTTTGTTTGTGATCACTTTGGGACTTATGCTACTGTTTCGCGGACAGACTGCCAGACAGTTTATTTTGCTTGCCGCCAGTTACCTATTTTACGCCTATTGGGATGTGCGCTTCCTTGGCCTTCTTATTTTTCAGGCACTGGTTGTATATATAGGAAGTCTTTTCATAGAAAAGCATCGGACTTCCCGTCCGAAATTGGCAAAATGCGTTACCGGCATTTCCGTTGCAATTGTGTTGGCACTGCTGGGCTTCTTTAAGTACTTTAACTTCTTTGCGGATTCCATCGCCCGCATC
>CAYRLN010000216.1:0-3695 GCA_964425065.1 uncultured Lachnospiraceae bacterium
TTTCCAGCATATGGGTACTGATCAGAACCGTCGCTCCCTGGTCCTTCAGTTCCCGAACTATAGCCTTTAATTCTTTAATGGCTGCGGGATCCAGACCAACCATGGGTTCATCCAACAGAATCACCTGCGGTTTTACGATAAGCGCACAACAAATGCTCACCTTCTGCATCATACCTTTGGAAAGTTCATTTCCCAGTTTATCCTGCTTATCAAGCAATTCAAAACGCTCTAAAAGCGCCTCAACTTCTTCCTCGGTTGTCGTGATCTGATATGCCTGTAAAATAAAATCGATATGTTCCCTTACCGTAAGTGCATCATACATGGCCGGAATTTCCGGTACATATGCAAAAACCTTCTTCGCTGCCGTTGATTTACCCGGAATTCCCTGAATTTTCACCTGACCGTCGTAGCGTACCAGCCCTGCAATACTTTTTATAATACTGGATTTACCGGCACCGTTGGGGCCCAGCAGTATACCGATTTCACCGTCCGGAACCATAAAACTTACCCGGTCAACCGCCAGCGTCTTTCCATATTTCTTCGTTAAATTCATAATCTCTAACATTTTTTCACCCTCATCTTTCACCCGACATTTTATTTGGTCTCAATTCTCATTGTATCGTTGTACTGTTGTACTACCCACTTAATACAATAATACTGCTTTCCTTTATTGTCAATACTTTTTTTAAATCCGTAATAAAAAAAGACGGTGCCGTCCTTTCAATGACTACACCGTCTTTTTTCTCTTCGTATATTTTTTTATAAAAAAATCCACCAAAACATACAGTAAATACCCTGCCGCAATTCCAACGCAATTTAAAATAATATCGTCCACATCAAAAATTCCAAATCCGCTGAACATTTGAAACAGTTCAATGGCAAGCACAAATGTCAAACCGTATCCCATACTGACAAATACCTTTTGACAATTTTTCCAAATAGCGGGAAGAAAAATTCCAAAGGGAATAAAAACAAGTACATTTCCAATCAGATTTTCAAAACTGCGAAGATTCGCCCAATCCCAGTATCGGACATACATGTCGATTGTGCGGAAGGGAATAAAATTCGCTCCATCCAGACCATTCATTAACACATCATCATCCCAGGTATCCACCAAAACCTTCATTGTATCCGTGGGAAGTTTAAAAACAACCATCTTCAGTAAAATGATGATGTATATAAAAAACAGCCCTTTCCAAAAATAATTATAAAACCGTTTCATTTTCCAATGACCACCTTTTTCCATACTTTATCAGTATCTGACCTCCACTAAGGTCAAACCCTTCGCCGGTACCAGCATCCCTGCGTTTTCCCTGTTCAGGGCCGCAAGAAGATGCGGCATCTCCTCCGGTTTCCGCTCTCCCAGTCCAACCTCCAACAAAGTACCTGTAAGTATTCTAACCATATGATACAAAAAGCCATCACCCTGATAAGTGATTTTTATCACATCATTTTCTTTCTCAAAAGAAATGTCAGTTATGGTACGGACGGTTGACTTCTTCCCCTTCTTAGCAGATGTAAAGGACTTGAAATCGTGTGTTCCCAGGAAATATCCGGCAGCCCGCTCCATGGCCTCAAGGTCCAGAGGTTCCTCCACCGCGTAAGCAAATTTCCGCAAGAACACGCGTGGTATTTTTCCGTTGACAATCCGGTAGCAATACGTTTTGCCTTTTGCATTTAAACGGCTGTGAAACCGCTCCGGCACTTCCTCAACGGCGAGCACCCCTATATCCTCGGGAAGATACTTGTTCATGTAAGTCAGGATCTCTTCCTCTGTCATGTCCGTATTCATATGGGCATTTGCCACCTGGGCAAGCGCATGCACACCTGCGTCTGTTCTGCCGCTTCCCTGCACCTCCACCGCTTCCCCACACATAACCGAAAGCAGTTTTTCCAATTTCCCCTGTATGGTGTTCTCTGTGGATTCCTGCCTCTGCCAGCCCTGATATCTCGTTCCCTCGTACTGTAGGATAAACTTAAAATTTCTCATCATCTTTTTCCTTTTTGTACTGTTCTACCACTTCCATATCTTCCTTCGTAATCCGTCGGAATCTATTGATTCCTGCACATAATATCAGAATGCTGTTCTTCGTTGTATCAAAGACACCTTCCTCGTACATGGTCGCAAGTATAATTCCAATCGGAAGCGCTAAGATCATACCAATCACGCCGCCCACTCTATAACCGATATAAAGAAGGAATAAAGTGGGAACAGGAGGCATTCCCATGGAATCTCCCATAATCTTAGGCTGGATAATCTGACGCACCAGCTGGCCTACACCCCATACAATTAAAAGTCCGATGGTCATGGTGTAATCTCCGCTCAAAAACTTGATAATCGCCCAGGGTACCATAACCGTACCGGTTCCAAAGAACGGGAAAAAGTCCAAAAATGCTATTCCCAGCGCCACCAGAAGTACATAATCTACCTGGAGAATCAAAAATCCCACAACCAGCAGTAAATAAATCCAGACTTCAATTTTAAGCTGCGCCTTCACATAGCCGCCCACTGCTTTTTTCACACTGTTCTTTACTAAATTCCAACGTTTCAAAGAGCCGGCCGGAATTTTACTTCTCACAGGTTCGAACCAGACACCTCTCTCCGCAACGAAGAAATAGGATGCCAAAAGTCCCAAAATCGCCCCGATAATAATGGTGGGAACCTGTTTTGCAAAACCTCCCAGTGCCTCAATGGTAGGAGCACTAAACGTTCCCAAAGCACCCGCCAAAGAATCCGATGCCGTCTGTCCCACAGATAACACGGTCTCCCGGATATCCTTCGGAATCTTTTCAATAATTCCGGAAAGATTCTTGGATATTGTATCAAAATCCT
This sequence comes from uncultured Lachnospiraceae bacterium, assembly GCA_964425065.1. GTDB lineage: Bacteria > Bacillota > Clostridia > Lachnospirales > Lachnospiraceae > Acetatifactor. The sequence continues at coordinate 2,834 of CAYRLN010000216.1, forward strand.
CTTTCAATCCGTCCAGCATGTCAGGCAACGCCTGAACAAAGCCAATTATCTCGTGAACCAGTTTTGTCCCCACTAAGTAAAAAAATGTGATAACCAATCCGATTACAATCACAATCACAACTGCACTGCCGGCTTTTCTCTTTATCTTCAATTTTTCCTCAAAAAATTTCACCAAGGGACCTGCAACGCAGGCAATCAGCCAGCCTATTACAAAAGGCATAAAAAACACAATTATTTTTGGCGCAAGCCACACCGCCAACAGCACTCCTATTATGGCAATTACAATATTCAAAACCGCCTTAATATATTTTGTTGCTGATTTGCTCATACTCTCCACCTCTTTTGCGTTTCGCACGCCTATTCTTCGGTACCGCTCTCCGCTTCTATAATCCGGTCTAAAATTTCATAAATTTCTTCCCTTCCCTGTTTCGTCTCAGCAGAGAACGGAATCAAAACCGTATCCTCCTCCACATGCAAGGTCGTTTTAATCAGTTTTACCTGCTTCTGAATCTGACTGCGGTTTATTTTATCCAATTTAGTAGCAATGATAATCGGCTTAAAGCCCTGTCTCACAATCCAATCATACATAATCTTATCATTTCCGGAGGGCTCATGCCGTATATCAATCAGCAAAAAAACCGCCTTAAGCTGCTTCGATTTGTGCAGATAATCCTCTATCATCTTGCCCCATTTCGCCTTTACTTCCTCATTTGCCCTGGCATATCCGTACCCGGGCAAATCTACAAAATAAATGGCATCATTGATATTATAATAATTGATTGTCTGAGTCTTTCCCGGTTGCGCACTGGTTCTTGCCAGGGATTTGCGGTTCATAAGAGCGTTAATCAAAGATGATTTGCCC
>CAYRLN010000217.1:0-901 GCA_964425065.1 uncultured Lachnospiraceae bacterium
GGGTTTATTTTTTCCGGCCTGCTCATACACTTTGTCCACTGCACGTTTTACCCCAAAGCAAAAGCCGGATTTTTTTGCCACAATTACTTCCATAAGCCTTTTTCCTCACAAATTTTCATGATTGCATCGATTACATCATCAATTCCCATATCAGATGTGTCAAGCAAAATAGCATCCCCGGCCTGCCTGAGAGGTGAGATTTCCCTTGTCATATCGCGATGGTCGCGCTCTGCAATTTCCTTCTTGATCTCTTCCAAATCCCACTGTTCCCCTTTTGCGGTAAGCTCATCATATCGTCTTTTGGCGCGCACTTCTACGGAAGCGGTCAGGTAAATCTTCACATCTGCTTCCGGAAGTACCACTGTTCCGATATCCCTGCCATCCATTATCACTTCAGCCTCGGAAGCCAGTTTCTGCTGGAGTTGCACCATCTTCGCTCTCACATTCCCGATTGCGCTGCTGACGGAAGCCATTTTCCCAACTTCCTCCGTACGCAAATAAGGATTCACATTTTCACCGTTTAAATATACTACCTGCTCTCCGTCCTCATACCGGATGGTAATATCGGCACTTTTGCATTTCTCGCTGATTTTCTCTTTTTCGTCGGCCTTCACATTCTCCCGAATCAAATAGAGTGCCATGGCACGGTACATTGCACCGGTATCCACATAAATCAAATTCATTTTTTTTGCAATCTGCTTTGCGATTGTACTTTTTCCTGCTCCCGCAGGTCCGTCTATTGCAATACTGAAACTCATATTCCTTTATCCTTTCCTATTTACCTGTCCTCTATGCCCATTCGATACTGCTTCCTGCCAAATAACCTGTGGACCATGCAATCTGAAGGTTCAAACCACCGGTAACGGCATCCAAATCCAGCACCTCACCCGCAAAATACAAA
>CAYRLN010000217.1:911-3690 GCA_964425065.1 uncultured Lachnospiraceae bacterium
ACAAATTTTTAACTTTTTTAGACTCCATTGTAGATGGATTCACATCTTTTACGGAGACGCCGCCCTTGGTGATAATCGCCTCATTAAAATCTCTGCAGCCGGTCACTGTGAGTGGCAGTTTTTTTATCAGGGATACAAAATCCTTTCTCTCCTGTTTCGTAATCTCGTTTACCTTCTTCTCCGGGTCGATTCCCGAAAGTCCAATCATAACCGGTGTCAATTTGGACGGAAACAAGCCGCCGACAGCATTTTTGAACTGCTTGTTTTTGTTTTCTTCAAATTCCCGTAAAAGGCGCTTGTCCAATTGTTCTTCGCTGAGAGCCGGTTTTAAATCAATAAACAGTTCCGCCTTCTCTTTGTACGCCTTTTGCACATACTGCGCGGAGGCACTTAAAATCAGAGGGCCACTGACCCCAAAATGGGTAAACAACATTTCGCCGAAATCCCTGTAAAGTTCTTTTCCCTGCCTGCAAAGGGTCACCTCCACATTTTTTAGGGAAAGCCCCATCAGTTCATGACACCACTTTTCTGCGGTGTTTAAAGGCACAAGGGAAGGCTTACACTCCACCATCCCATGCCCGGATTCTTCTGCAAAACGATATCCGTCACCGGTGGAGCCGGTTGTGGGATAAGAAAGACCTCCTGTGGCAACAATCACGGCATCCGCAGCCACGAAACCTTGTTTTTTCAATTTCACACCTGTAATTTTGTCATTTCCGCCCTCGTCTTTTTCCATGCAGATTCCTTCTACTTCCGTATGAAGTTTCACATCCACATAGACTTCCTTCATTTTCCGCTGCAATGCAAAAATAACGTCGGACGCATGATCGGAAACCGGGAAAACCCTGTCTCCTCTTTCCACTTTCAAGGGGCATCCGTTCTCCTCGAAAAAATTCATCGCCTGTGCATTATCAAAACCGTAAAAGGCACTGTACAAAAATTTACCGTTACTGTTTACCGCCTGAAACAATTTTTCCACTTCACAGGCATTGGTTACATTACATCTGCCCTTACCGGTGATGTAAATTTTCTTTCCCAGTTTTTCATTTTTTTCATATAAAAGAACCTGGTGTCCCATTTCGGCAGCCGCCACCGCGGCCATCATTCCCGCCGCACCGCCACCGACAACAATCACTTTACTCATTTTTATCCTTCTCGTTTCAGGGAATAGTCTAATATCGGTTCATCGCCGATAAAATTGATTTCATCATTCAAATATACCTGATAGTTATTCCATGTTGTCTCCAGCATCTCCAGACTGTGTTTTACCTCCTGAGGACGTTTCAGACACATTGCAACCACCAGTGCGTTAATCACGCTAAGCGGCGCCACCAATGAATCTACGATTGAAACCATATCGCTTCTTGCCAGTAGATTACAGGACGAATAAAGATTCATAGGTGAATGTACACTGTCCGTTATTGTGATAACTTTTGCATTTCTGTCATTTGCAAACTCCATGGCTTTCAAGGTACGCATGGAATATCTCGGAAAACTGATTCCGATAATTGCGTCCCTGTTATCAATACGGATCATCTGCTCAAAGGTCTCGCTGACGCTGGTGGTATTGAGCAATATTACATTTCCACGGATCATATTTAAATAAAAATGCAAAAACTCTGCCAAGGGCGCACAACTTCTAAGACCGATAATATACACATTTTTTGCTTCCAGAATAATATTTACCGCCAGTTCAAATGCCTGAGGGTCCATATTGTGAATGGTATCCTGGATTTTCTCAATATCTGCGTTAAGTACCGACGTCAAAATCTCCGATTGCGTACTGTGCCCGTATTTGGCACCGATTTTCTGCACCGAATTGAGTTGGTTTTTTACCCACTCTTCCAACGCTTTCTGGAATTCCGGATAACCGTCATACCCCAGTCCGGATGCAAACCGCACCACCGTCGACTCACTGATTCCCAGCGTTTCTCCCAATTTTGCCGCCGTCATAAAAACTGCCTGGTCATAATGGTCAGCAATAAAACTTGCAATCGTCTTATGACTCTTGCTCATTTTATTGTACTTTTCGTTAATTCTCGATATTACATCATAACTTTTTTCCATACTCATAGACCCCTACCCCTTAAGCTGCAAACGAACCGAATGACTGTTCCAACAGGCTTTTTGTTTCCGCATCGGACAAATCATAATCACCGGTCAGGCTCATGCAGGCAATTCCATGAATAAAAATCCACATCTTCATAAACATTCCGCTCGCATCAAGGCAGCCGGCTTCCTTTGCCGCATTAATTTCAGCGACAACGTTTCCCCGGTTTCCGTTCAAGATTTCATATAACCCCTTTTTATAAGAAACATCCGATAAAAACAAAAGTTCAAACAGATGCTTTTCCTCTCTGGCAAAAGCAATATATGCCATACCTAAATTTGCAAAAGGTACACTGCTTGTACGGGGATATAAATCATAATAATCCCTGAAAAAATCTATCGCTTTCAGGTATACTGCTTCTGACAATTCTTCCATATTCTTGTACACACGGAAAATAGGTTGCGTGGAACAACCCGCTTTTGCCGCCACCTTTCTGGCCGTTGCATTTTGAAATCCCTCTTCTCTTGTCATTGAAAATGCCGTGTCCAAAATCGTCTGTATTGTAATGGATTCTTTTCTTGCCATATCAGTTACCTAACCCTTCCTCATAAGTAAAAAAATATTTTCGTAACACTTGTTATTTTAGACCAAATATTAAAGTTCGTCAAGAAGTTCCTGTGTAAGCTGCGAGCCACAGCCGCATAAAGCTACGCTTCATGCGGCTGATGG
>CAYRLN010000218.1:0-2114 GCA_964425065.1 uncultured Lachnospiraceae bacterium
GAAAACCGCAGTGTGTGGTGTGTAAAATATTTGGACGAAACTGGCAAGCAGGGACATGGATGTTCCGTTTCGGAAGAATGAGTGAAACTATGTCAAAAAGATATGATGAACAGGAAATCAGAGAGGATTATAGGAAACTCACCCAAAGGTTAGTGCAGAAGGGACTTACAATTACGACCATGGAAAGTGCCACTTCCGGTCAGATTGCATCGCTTATTACCGATACGGAAGGCTCCTCTGCAGTTTTGAAAGGCGCGTTTATTGCCTATAGTAACGAGGCTAAAATACAGCTGGGGGTTCCGGCGGAAGTGATTGAGAAATATACGGTGTATTCCAAGGAAACTGCGGGGGCCATGGCAGAACTATGCAGAAAAGCCTATGATGCAAACATTGGGATTGGCATAACGGGAACGATGGGAAACGTGGACCCTTCCAATGCGGAGGCGTCCGTACCGGGGCAAGTTTATTTCTCCATTAGTTTTGATGGAGAAATCACAGATTATTACAGAGAACTTCCGGTGCAGCCGACCAGACTGGCATATAAGTTGGCGGCAGCAAAAGAAATCGTGGATGTATTGTTGGAAAGAATCGGATAGATTATTTTATGAAAATGGAGGCAAAAACCATGAAAAAACAGGCATTTAATCCATATCTTCCCTCATGGGAATACATACCTGACGGGGAGCCCTATGTGTTTGGAGACCGGGTGTATGTGTACGGTTCCCATGATTTGTTCAACGGTTATGTATTTTGTTTGGGCGACTATGTTTGCTGGTCTGCTCCGGTAGAGGATTTATCAGACTGGCGTTACGAGGGAGTAATTTATCCAAAGACAGAGGACCCCTTAAACCGGGATGGAAAAATGTGTCTTTATGCTCCGGATGTGACAAGGGGACCGGATGGCAGATATTATTTATATTATGTGTTGGATCATGTGTCGGTAGTGTCTGTGGCAGTTTGCGATACCCCGGCAGGAAAATATGAATTTTATGGCTATGTCCATTATGAAGATGGCACGCGTTTGGGAGAAAAAGAGGGCGATGAGCCTCAGTTTGATCCCGGAGTACTTACGGAAGGGGATAAAACCTATCTCTATACCGGATTTTGCGGAATCGGGGATAAATCCAGAACCGGCGCCATGGCAACGGTTCTCGGGCCGGATATGCTCACCATCCTGGAGGCACCGGTGTTTGTGGCACCCGGTTGCGAGTATGGGCAGGGAACAAGTTTTGAGGGCCATGAGTTTTTTGAGGCTTCCTCCATCCGTAAGATGGGAGATACCTACTACTTTGTGTATTCCTCAAAATTGATGCATGAACTTTGTTATGCCACAAGTAAAAGCCCGGTAAAAGATTTTGTTTACGGCGGAGTTATTGTCAGCAACTGTGATATGTACATTGATACCTACAAACCTGCGGATATGCCGATGGCATACGGTGGCAACAATCACGGTAGTATTGTGCAGATTTTGGACAACTGGTATATTTTTTATCACCGCCAGACAAACGGAACCTGGTTCAGCAGACAGGGATGTGCAGAGAAAATCACGGTGTTGCCGGATGGAAGGATTTTGCAGGCGGAGATTACTTCCTGTGGGTTAAACGGAGGTCCTTTGCCCGGCAAAGGGGAATATCCCGCCTATATTGCATGTAATTTATTCCGGGATATTCCTTCCGTATATGTGGGCGACAACCGCTTTCCGAAAATCCAGCAGGATGGCAGGGATGGAGATGAGGAACCGGGATATATTGCGAATATGCAGGATTCCGCCACAGCAGGTTTTAAATATTTTGACTGTAAGGGAATTACCGCAATTTCCATAAAGGTGCGCGGTTACGGAACCGGCGAGTTTGAGGTGCGCACAAAATGGGATGGTGAAGTGCTGGCAAAGATGCGTATTCATAACATGAATATCTGGGAAGAATTTTCGGCCCCGATTTCCATTCCGGATGGGGTGCATCCCATTTATATTACGTACCGGGGACACGGAACTCCCAGCTTGTTATCCTTCACTTTAAAGCAGGGAATGTAGCGCTTTAGTGCAAAAAACACAGTTTTGCAGGAATAAATTGCGCAATGTTGCGCAAGAAAACGGAAAGGGTTTGTTTTGTGCA
>CAYRLN010000218.1:2214-3689 GCA_964425065.1 uncultured Lachnospiraceae bacterium
CAGGAATAAATTGCGCAATGTTGCGCAAGAAAACGGAAAGGGTTTGTTTTGTGCAAAACCAATCAAAAGAACAACTAATTGCGCAAAAAGATAGACAAAACACACAAAAATAGAGGGATTTAATGGGCGTTTGGAACATTGACGGCAAAAAGATTTATTTTGTATACTTAGGATGTAGCGAAAAACTTTTGCGCAAATGCGCAACGTATTAAAGGAGAAGGGAAATGAGAAACAAATTACTCAAAAAGTTTGTTACAGGCGTATTGGTGGCTGCAACTGCTTTTTCAACGTTCTTTTCAGGGGAAGGGTTAGGAACGATGGAAGTATCGGCAGCAACATCCATATCGGGCGTGTCAACGGTATCGAATATGCCCAGTGGTTTTGCAAGAGGAGTAGATATCTCCGAAGTAATAGCACTGGAAAACAGTGGGATTGCATATAAGTATCTGGATGGAACGTCAGGCGATATTTTTGATATTCTTGCAGGTGCAGGAGTGAACTACGTAAGAATCCGTATTTGGAACAATCCCTATGATTCGTCCTCGCCTTATAAAGGTTATGGAGCAGGAAACTGTGATTTGTGGAATGCAAAAGTGCTTGGTAAGAGAGCGACAGATGCCGGTATGAAAGTTTATATTGACTTCCATTACTCAGATTTCTGGGCAGATCCGGCAAAACAGTTTGCACCCAAAGCGTGGAAAAATTACAGTTTGGCATATAAAAAGGATGCAGTCTATAATTTTACCTATGATTCATTGTGTGAACTTTTGGATTATGGTGTAGACGTGGGAATGGTTCAGATTGGTAACGAGACCAACGGTTCTATGTGCGGCATCGGTGGTTTGTACGATGGAACATGGAATTTGAGCACCGGTGTTGGTGCCCTGATGCAGCAGGGATGTTATGCGGTTGACGATGTAAACAGCGCATACGGAAAATCCATGCTCAAGGTATTGCATTTTACAGACCTTCTTACAAACGGCGAATGGTACGCAAAATGCGCTTATGAACAGGGGATTGATTATGATGTGTTTGCAACATCCTTCTATCCTATGTGGCATGGTTCCACCAGCGATATGGCAAGTACACTGTTAAATATTGCCAAGACATACAATAAAAAAGTTTTGGTTGCAGAAACAGGATACCCCTACACATATAACAATGCTGATTCTGAAGGAAACAATATTGGTTCATCTTCCGATATGAATTATGCGAATTACAGTGTGAGCGTCAGCGGACAGGCGCAGGCACTCAGAGACGTGTTTGCGGCAGTGGCTTCCATTAACTCATCCATGTCCGGTTATGGCCTCGGCGCATTCTATTGGGCTCCCGAATGGATTGGAGTGGACTCTTCCACATCGGGAACTTACGGTACTGGTTGGGCATCCTCCTCTTCAGGAAATTATGAAAAATTGTTCAACTCTTCCGTAACTTATTATTCCACAACTGACAGAGGTTCCTCTTGGGATAACATC
>CAYRLN010000219.1:0-3682 GCA_964425065.1 uncultured Lachnospiraceae bacterium
AAGTATTTGGAAACACCACCTACATTTTCGGAGATGGACATGTTGTTATCATTTAAGACAATTATAAAATTAGTCTCTAACCGTGAAGCGTTATTTAGTGCCTCGTAAGCCATTCCACCTGTCAGGGAACCGTCTCCTATGACAGATACCACCGTATTGTTTTCCCCTTTGATGTCCCGCGCTTTTACAAGCCCCAGTCCCGCTGAAATTGATGTGGAACTGTGTCCGGTGTCAAAGGCATCACAATCGCTTTCTTTTCTTTTAGGGAAACCACTCATGCCATGGAATTTCCGCAAACTTTCGAAACCGTCTCTTCTCCCGGTAAGCAGTTTGTGTGTGTATGACTGATGCCCCACATCCCATATAATCTTATCCTCCGGCAGATTCAACGACAGATGAAGTGCCATGGTAAGTTCCACCGCACCTAAATTTGAACCGAGATGTCCGCCGGTCACACTGATTTTTTCAATCAGAAATTGTCTGATTTCCTCAGCCAGTATGCTGTAATCTTCAGCCGCTACCTGTTTTATATCGTTTGGTTTTTCTATCCGTTCCAGTAACATGATATTATTTCTCCCGATGTATTAATTGTAAGATCAGTGCTTTCAAAAATTCACCGTCTCCGCCCATCCCGTCAATGAGGATGATTGCTTCTTTAGACAATCTCTTTACATCTTCTTTTGCTTTATCCAGCCCATGTATTGTCACGTATGTCTGTTTGCAATTCTTTTCATCACTGCCAACCGGCTTCCCGAGCACTTTTTCATCGCCTACCACATCTAAAATATCGTCCTGAATCTGGAATGCGATACCCACATTGTAAGCGCACTTTTCCATTGCCGCCACGGCGCTTTCATCCGCGCCTGCCAAAATGGCACCAATCATCATAGATGCCTGGATGAGTGCTGCCGTCTTGTGCTCATGGATAAACAGAAGTTCCTCTGTGTCAAGCAGTTCTGACATTTCTTCCGCTTCCACATCCGCCGTTTGTCCGCCAATCATCCCATAGATGCCGGCTTTTCTTCCCAGAACCTGAAGCGCCTTTGCCACTGCCGCATATCTGTCAACCAATTTGATTCCGTCTACCTCACAGGAATCAAAGGCTTTCATGGCAGTCTCAAAAGCGAAGTTAAGCAATCCGTCTCCGGCTAAAATCGCCATTCCTTCCCCATAAACCACATGGGTTGTCTTTCTGCCTCTGCGATACTCATCGTTATCCATAGCGGGCAAATCGTCATGCACCAGGGAATATGTGTGGATCATTTCCATCGCTGCCATAAAGGGCTCCACCACTTTGCCTTTGCCTCCAAACAGTTTGTATGTTTCCTGCATCAGCATGGGACGCAACCTTTTTCCTCCGGCCAAAATGCTGTAATTCATGGCTTCCAGCACCGTTTTCTGATACCCTTCCTCTGCCGGTAAATAGGACTTTATAATCTCTTCAATGGCGAGCGCCTTTTCATTGATTGCTACGTTAATATCCACTTTAAAACTCCTCCAGGTTTCCTTCCTCACTGAGCATTAAAACCTTCTTCTCCACTTTATCTATCTCTTCATTGCACTGCTTCAAAAGTTCCATCCCTTTTGCATATGCCGCAAAGGACTCTTCCAAGGAGAGTTCATCCTGTTCCAGTTTTTCAAGCGTTTCTTCCAATTTTGCAAAATTTTCTTCTAAAGACATCCTATTCCTCCTGACCGGTAACTTTCGCGTAAATCCGTCCGTCCGTTACCTGTATGCGAATATTATCTCCCGGATTTACTTGGGATATTTTCCTTATGTTTTTACCATTTTCATCGGAAACATAGGAAAACCCCTGATTCAGTTTGTCCAGAGGAGACAGTCCTTTTATTCTCTCTATATAAATCTCCAGTTTATGCCGGTTTAATCGCAGTTTTCGCTGCATGCCATCCTGAAGTTTTTCCTCCAATTTCAAAAGATGTGTCCGCTTCTCCCGGATTTTACCGCCGGGACTTAAATAATTGAGACGCACTTTCAAGTGTTCCGCCTTGCTGTGCCACAGGGCAATTTGTCTGCTCATCTGCCTGTTCAGACGGATTTTGTACTCGCCAAGCATTCCTTCCAACTGTCTGTAATCATACACTGCCAGTTCCGCTGCTGCCGAAGGAGTCGGTGCACGCAAATCCGAAACATAATCTGCAATAGTGGTATCCGTCTCGTGTCCAACTGCGGAAATAACAGGTATCCGGCAATCAAAAATAGCTTGCGCCACTTCTTCTTCGTTAAACGCCCAAAGATCTTCCAATGAACCACCGCCACGGCCTACAATAATCACATCCACTTGCTGTTTTTCCAATGCCCGGATTCCCTTAGCCACACTCTCTGCCGCAGTCTCACCCTGCACAATAGCCGGATACAAAATAATCTGCACATAAGGATTCCGCCTGGTGGCGACATTGATAATATCACGCACTGCGGCTCCTGTAGGTGCAGTTACTACTCCGAGTTTCTTTATAAACTTAGGAATAGGCTGCTTATACTCCGGGGCAAACATCCCCCGTTCTGCCAATTCCCTTTTTAATCTTTCAAACCGCTCGTGTAAAAGTCCCGCACCGTCCTGCAGAATGGTTCTTGCATACAACTGGTACTTGCCGTCACGCTCGTACACGTCAATACTGCCACCCACGATTACCTGTTGTCCTTCCTGCATACGGAATCCCAGACCGCTCCGGTTTCCCGCAAACATGACACAGGCCATGGTGCCCTTTTCGTCCTTTAACGTAAAATAAATATGTCCAGAAGAATGATATTTACAGTTGCTCACCTCGCCACGGACGAGGATGGACTGTAACATAAAATCCTGCGTGAACATATTTTTTATATACGAATTCACTTGTGCTACGGTATATACATTCTGAATATCAATCACCAAGCCTTACGCAAATTTAGCAAGTATCGCATTTACAAAACTGCCGGAATTGTCCTGACCGAACTTTTTCGCCAATTCTACCGCTTCGTTGATGGCAACACTTACCGGTACATCATCATCATGTTGCATCTCATACAAAGCAAGGCGCATAACGGTAAGTTCCACCTTACCGATACGCTTAATATCCCAGCCCTCTGATTTTTCTTTCAACTGTGCATCCAGTTCGGGTAATTTTGCCACCACTTTTTCGTATTTCGAAGTAATGTAGTCCGCATCCTTCTCCGTATACACTGTTTCATCATTTTCGAAGAACATCCTAATCTGCCCGGGCATCTCCTCCGGTGCGTTAAATTCCACTCTAAATAACAGCAGGAAAATCTGCTCTCTCAGTTCTCTTCTTCCCATGTCGTACCTTTCTGCATGCCCTCAGTTATTTATTCTGCTGCATATTTACGCCGGCAATACGGATGTTTACATCGGTAACTTCCAAACCAGTCATATTTTCGATTGCGTTTTTCACTTTCGCCTGAACTTTTTGGGAAACAGCGGGAATGTTGTAACCGTATTCCACAATAATAGCCACTTCCACGGTCACGGTTTTATTATAAATATCCGCCTTTACGCCTTTCGACAGATTCTTTACGCCCACCTTGCTCATCAGTTCATGGGTAATATTTCCCGCCATAGCGGCAACACCCTCGATTTCCGTTGCTGCCAATGCGGCAATCATTTCCACAACATCATTTGCGATTTGAACCGCACCAACATTTTCTTCCTGTAACACATATGTGTTT
>CAYRLN010000220.1:0-3674 GCA_964425065.1 uncultured Lachnospiraceae bacterium
TCATCAAACCCTCTATTAACTTGTCTAATTCTTTTTGATAATTACATTTGTTTTCCATTCTTTGCTTTCCAATATTCCTCTATGCTTATTCCTAACGCATCGCAAGCCACTTGCAAATCCAACTTCAAATTCTTCATAGCATTCTCAACCGCTGATACTAATGCTGCTTCTCTTCCTTCTTCTCTTCCTTCTTCTCTTCCTTCTTCTCTTCCTTCTTCTCTTCCTGCTCTTTTACCCTTCTCATATCCTTCTTCCATCCCCTCTTCGTAGGTTACCCTTTTTACATACTCCTCATTGTACTCATAAATCGACATGGCAATGACCTCCGCTTTCTGTTCCAAGAGAAAATCCTTTAGTATATCTTTCCCGATACATTCTTCTACTGCTTTCATCACTGCTTCTTCCAACTCCATACACTCCAGATTGTTGCGCACCGCAGCGACAAAATATGCATAACCGTACAGACTTGGGCATTTTTGAAGAAGTTCCTGATTATGTCCATAATTAACATTAATCACTTTAACGGTCAATTCAATGCATCCTTCACTATCATCCTCGAAGGCATCTGATAATCTCTGTACGAACTCCTCTTCACATTCCTTTTTCCCATTATAAAAAACGATATAATGAGGTGTGGGAACTGTAATCAATTTGCTCACACTTAAATCAGTATCCTTTAACAGTTTTTTATACAAGTCAGCAAAATACAAAAACCCCCGAAGCGGCATATTCGGGCAAAATGTTGACTGATGTTCGTATAGACACATATTACAGTCAATAATAAAAGAAACATCATTCTTCATCTTCATGTAAATCGCATTTTCCAACGTATTTACAGTCAGTTCATCAGGATTAGTGTAATGTGTTCCATTCAACGCATTGTACAATTCCAATAATCTCTTCTTGTCCTTGTACAATAATCTAAATACCCTATCCTTATAAGTAATAGGCACCGGTGTCTGTTTCTTTGTCATATGATTCTCCTTTCAATTGGCGCAGAAAATAATGCCCCGGCATAAAAGGTCATCACACTATTCCCTGCTTTTATTTTGTAATGGTTTTAAAGCAAGGAATCTAAAACAGATGGTGTTTCGTGTTACACCTGGAAATTAAGAATTTAAGAACGTTTTTCCGTTAGAATTTCTATGCTTTGTACGTATTATAACAAACCCGCAAATATAAAGTCAACCATATCTGCTTATTTTGACACGGAACTAATAACTCGCTATAATATTGATTAACCTATAAAATGAAAAGAGGTACTGTTTATGCCTACCCACAAAATATATTACGACGACCCACACATCACAGATTTCACGGCCACCGTGCTTTCTTGCGAAAAAGATCCGCAAACCGGTAATCTGTTACTCATCCTTGATAAATCTGCCTTCTTCCCTGAAGAGGGCGGGCAAAAGGCCGACGCAGGAACTATAAATGACATTCCGGTACTGGATGTGCAGATTAAAAATGATATTTTAATCCATGTACTCCCCGCCCGGGCCGAAACGTCAATTACCACGCATGCAACGATTACCGGCCACGTAAACCGGGATCAGCGCTTCGACTTCATGCAACAGCATTCCGGTGAACATGTTTTATCCGGTCTTGCCCATGCCAAATACGGATGCAACAATGTGGGATTCCATTTAGGCTACGAGGAAGTCACCCTTGACTTTGACAAAGTGCTGACATGGGAGCAGGTAAGGGAACTGGAAACCGAAGCAAATAAAGTCATATACCAAAATCTTCCTATTATAATATCATTTCCTTCTAAAGAGACCCTTACTGCCATGAACTACCGCAGCAAGATTGAAATTGAAGGTGATGTCCGCATCGTAGAAATACCGGGTGTGGATTTATGTGCCTGCTGTGCCCCTCACGTGGAATCCACCGGGCAAATCGGTATCCTAAAAGTAACGTCTCTCCAAAACCACAGGGGCGGCGTCAGAATAAATATCTTATGCGGCTTACGGGCTGTGAACGATTATACACGACATCAGGACTATGTGACCGATATCTCTGTCCTGCTCTCCGCAAAGCCCGAAAAAATCGGTGATGCGGTGCGCCGCGTCAAAGCAGAAAGCCAAAGCCGTCAGGAACGTATCAATACTTTGCAGGCCAAAGTGCTGGCCCAAAGAATTGCCGTTCTGCCCGGACAATCACCGGACACAGAAGCTGCTTCCCACATTTTCCTCTTTGAAGAAAAAATGGATGCCAAAGCACTCCGTGACACTGTAAATACTCTTACATCCAGGTACGACGGTTACTGTGGTATCTTTTCCGGAAGTGACGAGGACGGCTATTTCTATGTGGTAGGCAGCCGCACTCTGGACTGCCGTGAAATCTCCGGTTTGCTCCGTGAAAAGTTTAATGCAAAAGGCGGTGGAAACGCCCTCATGGTTCAGGGAACCGTTATTGCATCTTGGGCCGACATTGAAAAGACTCTGTCTTTCTAAACTACTTTTCTGCCAATAAAAAATGCTGCCTTTACCGGCAGCATTCTTTATTGTCACATTCACAAGGTTTGATAGCAATAGAAGTGATTTTTTGATTCTCCAAATAACCACAAGCCTTAAGCCCCTCTCTTACCACTGCATTCCAGTTTTGCGCTGACAGATGATAGGACGTTCCATCGTCGAACACCACCGTGCAGGCATCTTCCATTCCACAGGACTCGGAGTAAGCAATCTTGTACATGTTTTTGCGGCTGATTGCCCCGATTTCCTCCAGGACATTTACCATGCGGTATACCGTTGCGGTTCCGATTTTATCATCCACTTTAGATGCCTGATAGAAAATCTCCTTACAACTGGAACACTCGCTTTCCAAAATAATGTCAATTAGCGTCATTCTCTGCTTGGTAATCCTACAGCCACGCTCTTTTAACTTATCGATAATTAAATCTCTCTGCATCTGTGTCCGGCGATAGTTTCTGTATTCCGGTGTTTTTCTGTCTTCTTTATTATATACTGTCACACTCTACCTCCACCGAATGAATAATCACTTTTTTACATTATCATTCGCACCCTTATTGAGAATTATACTCACTCTCAACTCATAAGTTAGTATATTCTAACTCTTATTAGTTGTCAACAACCTTTTTGATATTTCTGTTCAAATTTTGTCCCCTATAATTTCCAATTTCCTATTTGCCTCTGCCCTGTTCTTATGATATACTAACCTTATATTTAACAAAGGAGTGGCTATCGACAATGCAAGTGAATGAATCTGCCGAAAACTATTTGGAAACCATATTGTTGTTGAGCAAAACCCACCCGGTAGTACGTTCAGTAGACATTGCCGAGGAATTGGGGTTCAAGAAATCAAGTGTCAGCGTTGCAATGAAAAATCTCCGTGAAAAAGAGCACATCACTGTTACGAAAGAAGGATTTATTTATCTGACTGAGACAGGCCGCCAAATTGCAGAGATGATTTATGAGCGCCATGAACTTATTACCAATTGGCTGATTAAACTTGGCGTAGATGAAAAGATTGCTTCCGAGGATGCCTGCCGTGTGGAACATGTGCTGAGCCCTGAGAGTTTTGAAGCGATTAAGAAACATTTGAATAAATAGAAACAAAAAAGACTTGCATAAGCAAGTCTTTTTTACTGCGGGAAAAGGGACTTGAACCCTCACGTACGTACATACACATGAACCTGAATCATGCCTGTC
>CAYRLN010000221.1:0-3660 GCA_964425065.1 uncultured Lachnospiraceae bacterium
TGATGTGGTTGGACTGGGCCTGGGCTATATTTTGCATCGGTTTGTAATGTCCAAGATTGTTGTGGACATGGTTTCCTTTGATGTGCAAATCAAACCGGTCAGCTATGTAATCAGTTTTCTTTTGACGCTTTTGTTCTCATGGTTGATAAACCGGTTGATGAGTGGTAAATTAGAGAAGATAAATATGGCAGAATCCTTGAAGTCAGTGGATTAAATAAGTACAAAATGGGGTGGCGTTATGAGAATGTATGATTTGATTGTTAAAAAACGGAATGGCGGAACTCTTAATCAGGCAGAAATCAATTATATGATTCAGGCATACACAGAGGGAAGCATACCGGATTATCAGATGTCTGCCATGACGATGGCGATTTATTTTCAAGGGATGAATGAGGAGGAAACTCTTTGGCTTACCATGGCTATGGCTAATAGTGGCCGGATGCTGGATTTATCGGCCATCAAAGGCATCAAGGTGGATAAACACAGTACGGGCGGTGTGGGAGATAAAACATCGCTGGCGCTGATTCCCATGGTTAGTGCCTGCGGTATTCCGGTTGCCAAAATGAGCGGAAGAGGTTTGGGCCATACCGGAGGAACCATAGACAAATTGGAAAGCTTTCCCGGGTTTACTACCGGTATAACAGGAGAACAATTTGTGAATCAGGTAAATTCCATTGGAATATCCATTATGGGACAGACCGCTGATTTAGCTCCTGCGGACAAGAAACTGTATGCGCTCCGGGATGTGACGGCTACCGTAGATAATCTGTCTTTGATTGCCAGTTCCATTATGAGCAAGAAATTGGCGGCCGGAGCAGATGCCATTGTTTTGGATGTAAAAACAGGCAGTGGTGCCTTTATGAAAACAGAGGAAGACTCGTTTGCACTGGCGAAGGCCATGGTGAAAATCGGAAACGGTGCGGGCAGGAAGACCAAAGCGGTCGTGTCCGACATGGACCAGCCACTTGGATTTGCGGTGGGAAATGCCCTGGAGGTAAAAGAGGCCATTGACACCTTAAACGGAAAAGGACCGGAAGATTTTACCATGCTGTGTATGGAACTTGGGGCACAAATGCTGATTTGCGGCGGCATCTGCGAGGAAGAGGCGAAAGCAAAAGAAATGTTGCAAGGGGTCATTGCCAACGGCAGTGCACTGAAGAAATTGGCGCAGTTTGTCACAGCGCAAGGGGGAGATAGCGCGGCTGTCTATGATACTTCCCTTTTGCCTAAGGCTGCGATACAAAAGGAGATACGGGCACCGAAAGCCGGTTATATCAGTAAGATTATTTGCGACGAAATCGGGATTTGTTCTTTGATTTTAGGCGGAGGAAGAGAGACAAAAGAAAGTGAGATTGACTTGTCGGTGGGATTTGTCTTGCAGAAAAAAGCCGGCGACTATGTGAATACAGGGGATGTGCTTGCAATTATGCATGGCAACGACGAAGGAAAAATGGAAATCGCAGAAAAAAGATTCCTTGCTGCGTATGAGTTTTCTAAGGAAGCAGTTTGTAAAGTTCCGCTTATAAAAGGTATCATCTCTTAAACAAAAGAATATAATATTCCATGGGAAATAATAGTGGAAGAACAACAAATAAAAAATCAGGAAGAGAACGATTGGCCCAGTCCCTGAAATTGCCGGGGGATGTTCTGATGGGTGATTCGATTGTGACCCTGACAGGTAACCGGGAGGCCTGGATAGAAAATTATAGGGGAATTATCGAATATTCGGAAACTCTGATTTTATTACAGGGAAAAACCTGCCAGATATGCTTTGAAGGAACCGGACTTTCCATCAATTACTATACGAATGAAGATATGAAAATCGGCGGCTGTATTAAAAGCGTCACATATCAATAACAGGTAGTAAAAGAAAGGCGGTGCAATATCCATGATTGCTTTTTTCCGATTTATCAAAGGATATGTAAGCATAAAGGTGGAAGGTTTCTCACCGGAGCGATTTATTAATTTGTGCGGAAATAAAAATATATTACTTTGGGATATTGAAAAAAATGAAAATGTATATTTCATGAAAATTTCCGTAAAAGATTTTTTTAAACTTCGTCCCATTGTGAAAAAAACAAAAACAAAGGTAGCCGTTTTGGAAAAATACGGACTACCTTTTTTCATTCCGAAAGTCTTGGCGAGGAAAGTTTTTTTGATTGGATTATTTGCCGCGCTTTTTTTCTGGATTGGTTCCTCTTTTTTTGTTTGGGAGATTACCGTCTCGGGCAACTACAGCATTACAGAGGATAAACTGAAATCCTTTTTGGCAGAGAACAATGTTTATGTGGGAATGATGAAAAAGGATTTGGATATTGAAACAGTAGAAAAAGAAATGCGTAAAAATTTTGATATTATCACCTGGACATCGGCAAAACTGGTTGGAACAAAACTTCAGATAACCATTAAAGAAAATTCCATTTATGTACCGGAGGAAAATACGGAAACAAATTATGAAAGCGGAAGCGATTTAACGGCGGATGTGGACGGTAAAATTGTGGCAATGATTGTCAGAAGCGGAGTTCCGCAGGTAAAAATCGGGCAAGAGGTAAAAACCGGAGATTTGCTGGTAAGTGGTAATATCCCAATATATAACGAGGACGGTACTGTTAGAAAATACAGATACAGCCGTTCCGATGCGGACATTTATGTGGAGTACTCCCTTCCGGTAAATGAGAGTATTCCGTTTACATATATCAAAAAAGAATATACGGGAAGAGAAACGAAACAATATTATATTGGATGGGACGAGAAAGTATTGCAGCTTCCATTTCCTAAAAATTCATTTTTAAATTATGATGTGCTGACTACGCAGAAGAGAATCACAGTCCTTCCTGACTTTTTTTTACCCGTGATTTACGGTAGTGTGACCTATCGGGAATATGCAAATGTAGAGCACAGTTATTCCCTGGATGAAGCAGAAGCGATTTTAGCAGAAAAATATGCAAAAATTCTTATAGGTTTAGAGGAAAAAGGGGTACAAATTATTGAAAAAAATGTTAGAATAGATACTGTAAACGGAAAATGGGTTTTAACGGGAGATTTGAGGGTCCAAGGAAAGGTTGGAACGGAGGTGACGTTAACGCCCATGGTTGCGGATACAGAACCGGAAAATTCAGAGGGAACAGTTGAATGAATGAAATTACTTACACCATGGCTATGTCCGTGGAACATATGCAGAAAATCTTCGGGGCAAGGGACGCTTTTATCCAGAAACTGGAACAGGATTTACAAGTTGTAATTGTAGATCGGGATGGCGCAGTCAAGATTACCGGAAACGAAAAGAATGTAAAAAAAGCAGTTAGTATACTTTCGCAGCTGACGGAGATTTCCAAGCGCGGAAATGAAATAGAGGAACAGAATGTGGATTACGCAATTGAAATGGGAAAAGAAGAAAAAGAAGAAGTGCTTACGGAAATAGATGGGGATGTAATTTGCCATACAATCAGCGGTAAGCCGATTAAACCAAAGACGCTGGGACAGAAACAGTACGTAGATGCCATACGCAAGAATATGATTGTGTTTGGCCTTGGTCCTGCCGGAACCGGTAAAACCTATCTCGCAATGGCAATGGCTATCACGGCGTTTAAGAATGACGAAGTGAGCCGCATAATTTTAACAAGACCTGCTGTTGAAGCAGGTGAAAAATTAGGCTTTCTA
>CAYRLN010000222.1:0-3637 GCA_964425065.1 uncultured Lachnospiraceae bacterium
AAAGCGGCAGAGTCATTCGAGGAAACTATTATTCCGCTTGGCACAGGGGAATGTCCTGCCGAAGATGCCGTGATTTATGTGCGTGTGAGTGAAGATAATATGCAGGCGGTAATACGTATTATTCCGCCTTCGGAGACAGGACATAAGACCTCTCTCTTTGACGTTATGGATGAATTGCGCCGTAAGCAGGTTGTATATGGCATTAAAGAAGGGCGTATTGAACGGAAACTGGAGGAAGGCTGTTACTGTACGGACATTATTGCAGCGGAAGGTGCAGAACCGGTACACGGTGAGGATGCCCGCATTGACTATTTTTTTAATACAGACATAACGGCAAAACCGACGCAGAAAGAAGACGGAAGTGTGGATTTCTTTAATCTGAACACAATCAGTCATTGCAAAAAAGGAGATCTTCTTGCAAGATTGATTCCGGCAACACGGGGCGAACACGGACTGAATATACTTGGAAGCAAAATAAAGCCAAGAGATGTTAAGAATTTACACTTAAAATATAGTAACAATATTGAAATTAACGAAGACAAAACAGAGTTGTATTCAACGGTAGACGGTCATGTAACTCTGGTGGAAGATAAGGTTTTTGTTTCCAATGTATTTGAAGTGGAAAATGTGGATACGTCTACGGGAAACATTGACTATGAAGGAAGTGTTCAGATTAACGGAAACGTACAGTCAAACTTTAGTGTGAAATGTCGTGGAAATATTATTATAAACGGTGCCGTGGAAGGCGCTTTCCTGGAGGCCGGAGGCGATATTATTATAGCCCGCGGTATGAATGGAATGAATAAGGGAACCTTGAAAGCGGGCGGCAATGTCGTAGTAAAATTCCTGGAAAATGCAAGCGTGGAGGCCGGCGGATATGTTCACGCAGAAGCGATTATTCACACAACGGTTATGGCAGGAAATGAAGTTACGGTAGAAGGCAAGAGAGGATTCATAGCCGGCGGCCGTATTTTTGCAACAGATAAGGTTACAACGAAGAATTTAGGTTCAGAAATGGGAGTGTCCACTATTGTGGAAGTTGGCGTAGATCCCTCCGTCAAGACAAGATATGCGCAGTTGCAAAAGGATGTTATGGAAGTTGCGAAAGAATTGAAAACGGTAGAACCGATAATTCTTTCATATTTACAAAAGAAAAAACAGGGTGTACAGTTTACCATGCAGCAGGCCCAGTATTTGAAATCCCTTCTTGAAACGAGGGAGGCCGACCTGGCGAAACTGGAAGAAATGAACAATGAGATGTTGAAAGCACAGTCTTTGCTGGAAAGACAGGGAAATGCCCAGGTGGTTGTCACCGGAGAGGTATATCCGGGAGTCAAAATCGGTATCGGTGAAGTATCCATGGTTGTTCAGAGTAATATGCAGTACTGTAAATTTGTGAAACTTCGTGGTGACGTGAAGATGGTAGGATTGTAAGGAGAGATAAAATGGCAATGGGAGCAATTGAACTTGCGACGATTGCAAGGTCGCAAGACTATACTAATATAAGGCATAACGAAACGACGAAAGTATTGACCGAGCAAAGTAATTTGGTAAGCAGAGAGCAGAAAGATACACAACAAAAGACAAAGCAGGTCAGAGAGGGCGAAAATACGGATTGGTATAACCGTAAGTTTGATGCCAAAGAAAAAGGTGGTAACCAGTATAGTGGTGACGGCGGAAGACAAAGAGAAAAGCAGGAACCGGGAGAAAAGGTTGTCCTGAAAAAATCGGGTGGATTTGATGTGAAAATTTAATCTGCCTGTTATTTGGAAAGGCAAGGAAGTAAAATGGAAGCGATAGAAATTATTCTATTGATTGTAGGTGTTTTGATTTTTGTTTTAAGTTTTGTGATTCCGGCAAAGCGGGAAGAGATGAGTGCAGAGGCCAAAGAACAGGCACGCAAGGAGATTGCGGAATTGATTTCCGTGGATGTGGAAGCGGCGAAAGGTAAGATTGGCGATATTGTCGATGAGACAGTAAATTACTCCATTGAAAAAACCGAGCGCTCATTAGAAAGAATGACAAACGAAAAAATCATGGCGGTAGGCGAATATGCAGATTCGGTGCTGGGGCAAATCAACAAGAATCATACAGAGGTTATGTTCTTATATGATATGCTGAATGAGAAGCAACAAAACATTAAGGAAACGGTGGCAGAAGTTTCCCAAGCAGTCAAAAAAGTAGAACTGATGTCAGATGAGGATATGGATTTCCAATCTGCGGAAAACAAAGATACGAAGCAGGAACCGGTAGCAAAGAAGGCGAAGGCAGAAAAAACCACTGCCGGAAAAGTCAAAGCGACAAAACAGGTTGACAGCATACCCCCAATGACAAACAGCCCGGATTTGAATTTCATCCCCGGTAGAGATGACGACGGAAAGAATAATAACGATATGATTTTGGCATTGCACAAGCAGGGAAAATCCAATGTCGCAATTGCGAAAGAATTGGGTCTGGGTGTCGGCGAAGTAAAATTAGTTATCGGATTATTTGAAGGGATGTAAAAAGGCATGAAGTTGAAATATTATATGAGAGGCCTGGGCATCGGTATGGTGGTCACCGCATTTATCTTAAGTGTGGTGATTGACAAAGATACCAAGACTATGTCCGATGATGAGGTTATAGCCAGGGCAAAACAACTTGGCATGGTCGAAAGTACGGTTCTATCCCAGATGGCAATGCAAAATCAGGGAGAGGAAAAGGAACCCGAAGATATCGGAAACGGGGAGTTTGAACCGGAGAATGATGTGGAAAATGCTGCAGAAAATGCTGCAGAGACGGAACCCGTAAATTCGGAAAATGAGAGTGAAAGCGTATCGGATGAAGGAGAAGATTCCGCGGAACAGACAGATGTGGAGGAATCAGAAGCAGACCGTGAGGCGACGGAAGCAGACCGTGAGCCGACAGAAGAAGACCGTGAGGCGGTCGAAGGCGACAGCGTGGAAACTGCGACAGTTACGATTGTAATTACTCCGGGAGAAAGTTCGGAATCAGTCAGCCGCTCCTTAGAAGAGGCAGGTTTGGTGGAAAGTGCCAAGGCTTTTGACAAATTTTTGTGTGACAATGGTTATGACAATGTCATTGCAGTAGGCACGTACCGGATATCTCCGGGGGCAACGGAAGAAGAAATTGCAAAAATTATAACGAAAAGAAAATAAATAGTAAGCTCCCATGGCAAAATGTAGAAAAACACTTGCACTGGGGGCTTTCATATGTTATAATCTGCTAGTTGTTAATAAAAAATCACGTATGCCGATTCGGTGTTGGTGCCCCAAGCCGGGTAAGCATTCGGAGAAAACCGCATTTTTAACGCAGATGTGGCGGAAAAGGTATACGGAAGAGATTCAACCAAATGGAGGTAAAGACATGAGCGTTATTTCAATGAAACAGTTACTTGAAGCAGGTGTTCATTTTGGACATCAGACAAGAAGATGGAACCCTAAAATGGCTCCTTACATCTTCACAGAGAGAAATGGTATTCACATCATCGACCTGCAGAAATCCGTAGGTAAAGTTGATGAAGCTTACAAAGCAATCTCTGAAATCGCTGCACAGGGCGGCACAATTCTTTTCGTAGGTACCAAGAAACAGGCTCAGGATGCTGTTAAGACAGAAGCTGAGAGATGTGGTATGTACT
>CAYRLN010000223.1:0-3256 GCA_964425065.1 uncultured Lachnospiraceae bacterium
GTATCCAAAATCTCGTCTCCGGTATATTCTCCTTCCGGAATAGTAATAGAATATGATACCCCATCTACCACAAAGGATAAATCAGTCTCATCTGCCCCTATGGTTACGCCCTCCGATATATCTTTGTTTCCCATGATATATGCCGGCTCCATGTTTCCCTCTGTCTGATAGAATATTTCGAAAGCTGCATTGCCGCGGACGCCGTCAATAATGAATTGTCCCTCCGCCGGTGCCTGAACCGTTTGGGATAAACTAAAATTCAACGCGTTCCGGTCATTGGCACCATACACACCGGTGTTGACGCCACCAATGTCAACCTCTATCAGATTCTCCGGAAGTCCCATTCCTGCCAACTGTTCATTTATTTTGCTCTGCAAATGCTGTTTCAAAGTATCACCGGTATATTCACCCGCATCCAAAGTTACACTGATTGTCTGAACCGTATTTCCGTAAGTCAAATCCAATGACAATTCATCATTGATTCCGTTTCGTATCGTCGTCACTCCGGTCCTTACATCCTTACGTCCCACGGTGTACGTAGAGTCTACCGTCTGGGAACCTTGCTCAGTGTCTGGGTCTTGTGCATAAGTTTGCTCTGTGCAGGAGCATATCACCTTGTCATAAAAATCGCCGCTAAAACCGCTAAACTGATATTTACTTCCGGCATTCACTGCCTCAAGACGCACTCCCGAAGCACTGACTGTCACTTCAATCTGATTGCTTCCCACCTCTGCATCCAAAAGTTCCTGCAGTTTTGTCTCCAAGTCCGCCTGGGTATAGACTTCCTTCGGTATTTCCACAGAGACGGCCTGGCTTACGCCGTTTTTAAGATATGTGAAATTTAAATTGTTATTCCATTGGTCAATGGTGATATCCCCGGATAGGGATACGCCATCAATGTAACTTGTTTTTGCGGAATGATATCCGTCCTGATGGGAAGTAGATATGGGGCTATAAGTCACAACCGGTTGTTGGAATGCCACATTATTGCCGCCTGCTACTGAAATGGTACTGCCCGGATTTGTGGTACTTAAAACCATCTTGTCATCCGCATCAAAACTGACTGTCACACCGGAATATGTTTTCTCTGTTACGCCATAAATGGCCTTCATGGAAGTTCCGCCGGTATCATAGCTTATGCTAAAGGATGCGGAAGTTCCCGTGGCAATCGTCTCATAACCGATTTTGTTCCCCGATTCAAACGCCTTTATTCCCACTCCGCCATCCGTAAATTTCTGATTCAGCATATTTACAAATTCAGTGCGGTTATAATCCTCCGGATCAAGCGTTACCGTATGGGGCGTACCATTTACGGTAATCGTAAAACTATCACTGACACCTTGTACTATTTTGATGGTATCTTCTGTTTTTAAATCAACGACCTTTCTGGCAGGTCCCGGTGTATTTAAGGGGCCAAACAAAGCCTCCGCCGAAGTTCCCCCGGTTGTGGTGCTATAACTGATCGACACCCCCGAGCCTACAGCAGAAGATGTCAAAATCAATTTTCCCGAAGGCGCAGATGCAGTAATCCCCGTTCCGGTCTTGGCTAATTGCTTATTAAGTTCCGCTACGATTGAATCCTGATTGTAAGTTCCCTGCGACAAAGTAAGGTCTATTTTCTGCGAAGTCCCATTCTCCACATAAGTAAAACTGAAAATCTGATTGGTACTATCAATGGTTATGGTGGACGCCAAAGCATTGGTACTGGTCAGTTCAGCCGGCTTATAAGTAGTGTTCAATTCCTTTAAGAATGTGGAATTGCTTGTGGAACAACTGATACTGGTGTTCTTTCCATCTTCACCGGCAGGCAAAACAGAAGTAAGTACTAAATTGTTCCCATCAAGAGACACTGTAGCACTGCCCATTCCTGTTCCGAAAGCCTGATTTATTTTGTTTTGTAACTCCGACTTTAAGGAGGACGGAGTATAGGTTCCGTTTGCAAGTGTCAACGTCTTGGTCACACCGTTTAACGTAAGGGTTATGGTGTTATTGGAAGACGTTACTGACATGCTGTCCTTTAATGTAGGACCCAATTCCAATTGGGCAGGATTATTGGTAATAAAATCAACTACACCTTCCCGCTGGGTGGAATTTCCCGTAGCAGTATCAGACCAACCGGTAACATTCTGGCTTCCCGTTGCCGACTTACTAAAGTTGTGGTTACTGTTGGTGCCGGTAGCTGTGGTCAACGTAAATTCGTTATCCGTCGTTTCCGTACGGGGCGGAATCGCTGTTTCAATGGCATTTATAATATCATCCTTTGTCACACTGCCGGTGGGCAGGGTAACCGGATAATTTATTCCATCCACCCTGATAATCATATTGCTTTCCGACGCATCTATGGTTCCGTCAAAAGGAGTGTTCAGCGTAACAGAACCTGTGCCTGATGCCGTTGGTGTGGTTGTGGAGCTGGAATATCCCTGGAAAAAGCTATCAAAACCATCATTATCTGTAACTGCGCCTACTCTGATTTTATCCACATTCTGCCCTGTGGCGCCGGCAAGTACAATCTTTCCCGCATTCAGAGTCACTGTCAATTTTCCTTTATAGCCCGCCAGCGCAGAGGAGCCATTTAACTGCTCTTCTAATTCTTCCTGCAACTCCAGGGCGCTATTGTAGGTTGTCGCCGTAAGTTTAATGATGTACTCAGTCAAACCATTGCCTGTATCAATTGATAACTTAAAGGCATCATTTTGGCCTGCTACAACTGTTAATGGTGTTCCGGTAAGAACCGATAAATCCTTCGTTCCATAAAATACCGCTTCACTGTTAGCTTTCGTTTCATTGACAGGGGATATTTGAGAAGCATATTGGTTGTACTGCCTTGTTACAAACAGCGTATCATATGCACTGCAGGTGGTATCCATACCAATCTGACTATCCGGTCCTTTGATATTGGAAGTCAGCATGATACCTTCAAAACTGCTTGTATAAATCCTACTTGCCGTCACTTCAATCCCCGCCGTTGCAAACAAGTCGTTTAATTTGTCTGCCATCGTTTTTGCCGTATATTCTCCATCCGGAATTGTAACCGACACCGGACTTGTACTGCCGTTAAGGGTAAAACTTAACGTATTATTTGTATTGTCAATACTATAATATTTATGCTCTACATCGCGTGGCTCTGTAGGAAGCACGTAGCCACCGGTAAATGTGGCTGCTTCCTGAAAGACGGAACCGTATTTTACATTATCGTAGAATACAGAATTATATATCGTACCGCTTCCGTCAATCTTAAACATATTTCCTTTAAAGC
>CAYRLN010000223.1:3266-3637 GCA_964425065.1 uncultured Lachnospiraceae bacterium
ACGATTGCCTCATCACTGGAAAGCTTGATTCCGCTTCCGTATGCCGTCGCCTCTACCGTGGTTCCCGTAAGTTGGTTATTTAAGATCTCAATAAGCTCACTTCTGGTATAATTTCCCTCCGGAATGGTAATTGTTTTACTTTGGCTTGCTCCGGAAAAAGACTCTATGTTAAAAGTCATAGAATCATTTTGTCCGCTGACAATCTGCAATCTGCTGGTTTCATAAGGGAAAGTTGTAGTGCCGATCAACGCACCAAAACTACCTCCCTTGTACATATCATAAACAAGGTAGGAAAGCCCGCCGGAAACGGAATCGATTATCTCCGCTCCTTCCACATTGGCATTACAATAACCGTCTTGCGTAAACTCCAA
>CAYRLN010000224.1:0-3593 GCA_964425065.1 uncultured Lachnospiraceae bacterium
AATGGAATTGAGCCAATGGACTGGCAAATTGAGAATGTGTCGGGAAAATAAAGAGATAAAAAAAGTGTCACTTCAAACGAAGTGGCACTTTTTATGTTAAAGAGAAGGTTCTTTTATATCTTCCATTTTAAATATGGGATTCCGTATCATACCGATAATGAGAGGAATGACCATTATACACCATACAATTGGTTCCGACACGATGATACCCATGTATCCGATAGCGGGAGCAAGGAAAAAGGCAATTAAGACTTTTCCAATTAACTCCAGAGAACTGGAAATAACAGGAGTGATGCTGTCGCCGAACCCCTGCATGCTGTTCCGGAACAGACAAATGATGGCAGGAACAATATAAAATATAGTATTTATTTTCAAATATAATGAAGCGGTTTCGATAATTTCAATCTCTGTTGTTGCGGTAACCATTTTTACCAGGAAAGGAGAAATGGTGAAAGCGGCAAGCATAACCAGCAGGCACCAGACTATGGTAAGAAGTACGGTATCACGTATTCCTTTTTTGATGCGGGAGTATTTGCCGGCGCCCAGATTTTGTCCGCAGTAGGTTGCCAGTGTAACTCCGAAAACGGAAAAAGGTAACATGAATATCGAAGTGATTTTGCGTGCAGCAGTGTGAGCTACGATAATGTTTGTTCCGAAAGTATTAATGCTGGTCTGCAATGACAGTGTACCGAGGCTTACGAAAGAGGACATAAATCCCATGGACAGTCCGGTGTGAAGAAGTTTTTTATACACATCCGCGTTAACACGAAAATCTTCTTTGGACAAGGAGAGCGCAGGATACTTTTTCCGCATGTAAATAAAACAGAGCAATGCGGAGAGAGCCTGAGACAAAACGGTTGCCAAGGCTGCACCTGCCACGCCCATATCAAAGAACAGGATAAAAGCATAGTCACCGAAAATATTTAAAAAAGATGCCAAAATCAAAAACAAAAGAGGTGTGAAAGAATCTCCGATAGCGCGCAAAATGGCAGCGCACATGTTGTAAAGAGTGGAAGCAATGAGCCCGGCCAGAATAATACTGATGTATGCCACAGACTGGGAACGAAGGCTGCTGTCCACATTTAAAACATCTAAAATGGGAGATAAAAACAGAAGGGAGAGTGCACTGATGAGCAGGGTAGTTCCCAGGGCCAGTGTAACGGTTCCTCCAATGGCTTTTTTCATATTTTGCTCATCCTTTGCACCAAAAAATGTGGCAATCACAATGGCAAACCCGTTTGTGGTACCGTTAATCAAACTGACAAGCAGGTCATTCAGAGTGGTGGTAGCACCAACAGCGGCAAGAGCGGTTTCGCCCAGAGTAGCCCCCACAATTCGGGTGTCCACCAAACTGTAAAACAACTGGAACAGTTGCCCGACAAAAAGGGGGATTGCAAACATTATAATAAGTTTTAGAGGAGTTCCCTCCGTTAATTTTTTCATTTTCAGACCTCTCCGGATATGTAATATTCCTAAACACCAACAGCATTTTAACATATGGTGACGCAGATGAACAGAAAAAAATATACAGAGAAAAATTATCAATTAATTTATCGAAACAGGATTGACAACCTAAGCAGATAAATGTATAGTGTTCCTATGAAGAACCACTAAAACATTCGGCAACGGTAGGAGTAAACATGGAAGAAACAGGAATTGTGGAAAAACTCATATTGTTTGGATTGACCAGGCAGGAGGCAAGTGTGTATTTGTGCCTTTTGAGTTGCGGCGAGATGAACGGTTATGAAGTGGCAAAACAAACCGGCATTTCCAGGTCAAATGTATATAGCACACTGGCTGCACTTGTGGATTTAGGGGCAGCATATTTGATTGAGGGGGCTTCCAGTAAGTATAGGGCTGTTCCGGTGGACGAGTTTTGTGACAATCATATATACAGATTGCAGTCTGAAAAAGATTATCTGATTGACAATATGCCCAGAAAAAAGGAAAGTGCGGAAGGATACATTACAATCGAGGGATACAGACATGTGATGGATAAAATCCGGAACATGTTGCGCGGAACGGAGTATAGAGTTTATTTTTCTGCGGCCACTTATTTTTTGGAATTGTGGAAGGATGAAATAGAAGCACTTTTAGCGAACGAGAAAAAGGTTGTTCTGATTTCAGAGTCCATGCCGGATGGGATTGAAAATCCCAATTTGATTTTTTATGCTTCGGAAGAGCAGAAGGATAAGCAAATTCGCTTAATCGTGGATTCCTCCCAGGTGTTGACCGGGGAAATCAGAGGGAAAGAGAATGACAACTGTTTATACTGCGCACAGCCAAATTTTGTAAACGTATTTAAAGAGGCTATGGGCAATGAGATAAAATTGATTGAATTGAGAGGAAACAAGTTATGAAAAAAACTTTTGTAACAAAAGAAATGATAGAGGAAATCGTGAAAGAGTATCCGACTCCTTTTCACATTTATGACGAGAAAGGGATTCGTGAAAATGCCAGGGCTTTGAAGGAAGCGTTCTCGTGGAACAAGGGTTATAAAGAGTTCTTTGCAGTAAAGGCCACCCCCAATCCTTTTTTGATTCATATACTGAGAGAGTACGGCTGCGGTTGCGATTGTTCTTCGCTTACGGAACTGATGCTCAGCGAGGCGATGGGAGTGAAGGGCGCAGATATTATGTTTTCCTCCAATGAAACCCCTGCCCATGAGTATGAATATGCAGCAAAATTAGGTGCAATCATCAATTTAGATGACTTTACCCATATTGATTTTTTGGAGCAGACAATCGGATATATCCCGGAGACAATCAGTTGCCGGTATAATCCGGGCGGGTATTTTTCCATTGCCAACGATATTATGGATAATCCCGGTGATTCCAAGTATGGATTTACAACTAAGCAGTTATTTGAAGGATTTAAAGTCTTAAAGGAAAAAGGAGCAAAGAATTTCGGTATCCATGCTTTCCTTGCCAGCAACACGGTAACCAATGATTATTATCCCACATTGGCAAAAACCATGTTCGAACTGGCTGTGAAATTGCAACAGGAAACAGGGGCACATATTTCCTTTATCAATCTGTCCGGCGGTATCGGAATCCCTTATAAACCGGATCAGACGGCGAATGATATCCGTGTGATTGGAGAGGGCGTACGGAAGGTTTATGAGGAAGTTCTCGTTCCCGCAGGAATGGGTGATGTGGCTATTTATACAGAACTGGGGCGTTTTATGATGGCTCCTTACGGTCATCTTGTCACGCAGGCAATTCATGAAAAACACACTCATAAAGAGTACATCGGTGTGGATGCCTGCGCAGTAAATTTGATGCGCCCCGCAATGTATGGAGCATATCACCACATTACGGTTTTGGGGAAAGAGAATGCACCTTGCGATTTCAAATATGACGTAGTGGGTTCTCTGTGCGAGAATAATGATAAGTTCGCAATTGACAGAATGCTCCCGGAAATTGAAAAAGGGGACTATCTGGTAATCCATGATACCGGAGCGCACGGGTTTGCTATGGGTTACAATTATAACGGTAAATTGAAATCAGCAGAACTTTTGTTGAAAGAAGATGGAACAGTGCAATTGATCCGCAGAGCGGAAACGCCGAAGGATTACTTTGCGACATTTGATT
>CAYRLN010000225.1:0-3593 GCA_964425065.1 uncultured Lachnospiraceae bacterium
AGATATTTATCAAATTATTTTATGCAAACAATATGGCGTTCGCCCCGTCGCCGTCACAAAAAAAGAGATACCCCAAGGTATCTCTCTTCATTCTTTAAATCAATTTTCCAAACACAGACACCGCCAGTACCGTCAGTATCCCTGCCACCACAATAGACAGACTGCTCATGGCACCTTCTATCTCACCAATTTCCATGGCCTTTGTCGTTCCAAGGGCATGGGCTGATGTACCGATGGCCAATCCTTTGGCAATGGGATCCGTAATTTTAAACCACTTCAGCACTGCCTCTGCCATCACATTTCCCGTAATACCTGTTACGCTGATTGCCACAACTGTCAGGGATACAATACCGCCCATCTTCTCCGACACGCCCATTCCTATCGCCGTGGTGATGGATTTCGGTAGCAAAGTCACATACTGCTGATGGTCTAATCCAAATGCCAAACTCATTAGGAAAATAGTAACCATGGCCGTAAGAACTCCGGCCGTAATTCCGCCCAAAATCGCCACCGGATATTTTTTCAATAAATGCAACTGTCTGTATAAAGGAATTGCCAGGCTGACCGTAGCCGGAGTTAAGAAGTAACTGATATACTGCGCCCCTTCGGAATAGGTCTCATAATCAATATCGAGTAAAAGCAACACGCCAATAATGATAATCACCGCTACCAAAAGCGGATTCAAAATCGCCAGTTTAAACTTCTTTTTTACCAGCAGCCCGATTTCATAAGCCACTAAGGTAAGTACCACTCCAAAAAAGAGAGAACCTGTCAAAAAATCTTTCATGACTCTTTCCCTCCCTCTTTTTGCTTTCTTCTATTTAAAATAAACTGGGCAACTTTTCCCGTCACCACCATGATAATCAAAGTAGTAACCGCCGATATCACCACCAGCGCCACGCCCATCTCTTTTAGTTCGTCCACAGTGGCCATAATTCCCACAGTAGGGGGTACAAACATCAGTGCCATAATTCCCACCAGGTAATCCGCCGCGCCTTCCACCTTTTCCAGCGGAATAATACCGGTCATCAGCCCTACCAGCATAAGAATCAGGCCGTAAACGCTTGCCGCTACCGGAAGGGGAATAAAATATTCCATAGCCTCCGCGATAAACGACACCAACAAAATAATCAACAATTGTTTGATGTATTTCACTTTTATACCTCTTTTATTTACATCTGATGGCGCACTACGCCGTACTCATCATCCAATCGAAAATATGGACAATCACTGAATCTGTCTGTTAGAAAACGCACCAGTTCATCCTCGTCCAGATTTACAAGACAGGTATAGCACTCATAATCCTCATCATATACATAATTGACACACATGTCACAACTTGAACCTGCCATCTTAGTTCTCCTTCTCCACATGTAAATAATTATAGATATCTCTTTTTCCTACGCCCCTGTCTTTTGCCACCTGTTTCATGGCACTTTTTTCATCCATTCCTTGGGAAGTATAATGCTCCATATGGTCTTCAATAGACATACTCTCCCAACCCGCAATCTGTTCCTGTTTCTTCTCCTCCAGGCTTTTACCTTCTAGTACAAGAACATACTCGCCGCGAGGCTCCTCTGTTTTATAGAAATTAAGGGCTTCCTCTAAAGTGGTGGGCAGAATCGTCTCAAACTTTTTTGTAAGTTCCCTGCACAATGTGATTTTTCTATTACCGACAGTCTCCCGCAATTCTTCCAACGTACGTACCAGATGATGGGGAGCCTCATAAAGAATAATCGTTCTGGTTTCTTCCTTAAGTTCCTCCAGCACTTGATTTTTTTCCTTTTTGTCTGCAGGCAAAAAGCCTTCAAAACAAAATCTTCTGGTATTAAGCCCGGAAAGGGTCAAGGCAACAATACACGCCGCCGGCCCGGGCAGGGATGTCACGGTCACCCCGCTTTCCAGACACTTACTCACCAAAACTTCACCGGGATCGGAAATCGCCGGGGTACCCGCATCTGTGATTAACGCAATATTCTTTCCGCCAAGAAGCTGTCCTACTAACTGCTGCGCTTTTTCTACCTTATTATACTCATGATAACTGGTCATGGGTGTTTTAATCCCGAAATGGTTCATCAGTTTCATGCTGTTTCTGGTATCTTCCGCCGCAATCAAATCCACCTCAGATAGTGTTTCCAACACTCTGGGGGTTATATCCTTTAGATTTCCTATGGGAGTTGCACATAAATACAATGTACCGGCCATATCTTTTCCTTCCTATCTCAAATCAATACCCGTAAATATCATAAATCTCCGGCATATACTCACCCGGCGCCTTATAAACAATAAGCGGTTTTTCCACCGTCATTCTGGGTTTTCCACCCCGTACCCCCTCAATGAGAACCATATTTGGTTCTTTATCCACATAAGGGTATACCAACTGCATCCGCTTCGGCTCTAGTTTGTACGCTGTCATCAACGTGATAATCTCTGCCAACCGGAAAGGTCTGTGCACCATATAAAAATGTCCCCCCGGCTTTAACAGTTTTGCGGCCTTGGAAACCACATCCTCCAAGGTACAAAGCACTTCATGTCTTGCAATGGCCTTGGGTTCATCCGGATTTTGCAGACCATGTTGCCCAATCATGTAGGGTGGATTACAGGTAATAACGTCAAAAGAAGCAGACTTAAAAATTTGGTCTGCTTCCTTAATATCGCCAGTGACAATCTCGATCTTATCCGTCAGGCCATTCAGCGCCACACTGCGCCTTGCCATATCTGCACTTTCTTCCTGAACTTCCAGTCCCGTCAAATGAGCCGCCCCGGTTTTTGCCTCCATAAGAATAGGTATAATACCTGTCCCTGTTCCCATATCCAGCACCCTGTCTCCTGCCTTCGCTTTGGCAAATCCGGATAGCAGGACCGCATCCATTCCAAAACAGAATTTTTCCGGATTTTGAATAATGCGGTAGCCATTCCGTTGCAATTCATCCAATCGTTCATTTTCTTTCAGATTAATTGTCATCCAGTTTAGACTTTCCTTCCTTACTTTCCTCTTTTTCCAGTTTCTCTAATTCTTTCATTTCTTCACTGGTCAGGTTCATTTTATCTTTCTTTCCGTGCTTGCGTTTGAAACGAAGCTGGTCCACACGGTATTCCTGGATTTCCTTCTCATCATTTACATCCACCACAACCTTTACAAGCTGTCTGAGAACGTTAACGCTGTGAACCTCACCTTTAAGTCCATCCTCAGTTGTAACAAAGTCACCCACTCCCGGAAGACGTCTGTTCAGTTCCTCATAAGTTTCTTCCTCATGCTTCAAACAGCACATAAGTCTGCCGCAAACGCCCGAAATTTTTGTGGGATTAAGGGACAAATTCTGCTCTTTCGCCATCTTGATGGATACCGGAACAAATTCAGGCAGATGGGTATGACAACATAACGGTCTGCCGCAAATGCCGATACCGCCCAAAATTTTGGTCTCGTCACGGACACCAATCTGACGAAGTTCAATTCTGGTTTTAAAAACTGCTGCTAAATCTTTTACCAATTCTCTGAAATCGATTCTTCCGTCTGCGGTAAAATAAAATAATACTTTATTATTATCAAAGGTATACTCGGCATCAATAAGTTTCATTTCCAATCCGTGCTT
>CAYRLN010000226.1:0-712 GCA_964425065.1 uncultured Lachnospiraceae bacterium
GGCCCAAAATAATATCCATATTAATGTTAGTAAATCCTACTTCCCTCGCCAACGCATAAGCCTCTCTTACCTGTGCCACACTGGCTCTGCGGCCAATAATATCTAAGGTTTCCTGCTTCATGGTCTGAGGATTGACACTGATGCGGTCAACTTTATGTTTATATAACACTTCCAATTTTTCGCGTGTAATGCTGTCCGCACGTCCCGCCTCCACCGTAAATTCCTGCACAGTAGAAAAATCAAATATCTCTTTGAGTGCCGTAATCATGCGGTCAAGCTGCTCCGCCTCCAAGGTTGTGGGCGTGCCGCCTCCGATGTAAACGCTGTCCAAAATCTTATCCTTGTAGGTTTCCGCAACAAAATGCATTTCCTTAATCAGGCAGTCGATATACTCTTCCACTCTCTGTCTGTGAGCCGCAATGGGATATGAAGTAAAGGAACAATACAGACAAGTTGTGGGACAAAAAGGAATTCCGATATACAGACTGTATCCGTCTTCGTAATGCACGGAAGACAAAATCTGCTTTTCCCTTTTTGCAATATCCAAAGAAAGCTCCGCCTTCTCATCGCTGACGTAGTGGGCATTCTTCATGAAATCCAGAATTTCCTGCTCACTTTTTCCGTCTTCCAACATGCCCATGGCAATCTTGGTAGGGCGGATGCCCGTCAGGTTTCCCCAAGGCAACTCCTTTCCCGTACTTTCGCTTAAAGC
>CAYRLN010000226.1:722-3586 GCA_964425065.1 uncultured Lachnospiraceae bacterium
TACAGAAAACGTTTGAAAGAATCTTTGTATTCCTTTGCATCCTCCCCATTCCTTGCATAGGACCAGTGAAAGGACTTTTCGCCGACTGCCACATCCGCACCTGTTTCCTGTAACTCTATCTCTATTCTAACTCGACATT
Organism: uncultured Lachnospiraceae bacterium; assembly: GCA_964425065.1. Taxonomy (GTDB): domain Bacteria; phylum Bacillota; class Clostridia; order Lachnospirales; family Lachnospiraceae; genus Acetatifactor. The sequence goes on from CAYRLN010000226.1 coordinate 862, forward strand.
CCAGTTCTGCCCTTTTTTCCGGCAACGTTTCCGGTGTCAGCACCTTAACTGTTTCCTCCGGATAAAAAGCCTTTACCATGGAATGAACATCATATTCATATCTTGCATTATTTATTCTTACTACGAACATTGTACTATGAACCTTTCCATCAACTTACTTAAGGCACAATTATACCATAATCACTTTTTTGACTCAACTTGTTTGCGTTTATATTTCTCGTACTTTTTCATGGCCTCTTCTCTGCTTATATCACACTGTTCTATCAATTTTTCTATAAGCCGCTCAAAAGAGTACCCACACTCTTCACAAAGAGAAATAACGCTTTCCACATGCTTATCCAATCTTTCCTGTCTTCCCTGTTCTCGCTCATCTTCTCTGATAAGTTTCAATTCTCTTTCTTCGTCATATTCGAAAATACTTAACATAGTTACCTCCGCTCTCTGCTCCATCAGAAAATCTCTTAAAACATTTTCCGATATACACTCTTGGATAGCCAATTCCACTGCTGTTTCCAGTTCCATTCCCTTTGCATAATTACGCACTTTGTCCACATAGTATATATATTCTCCAAGTATAGGGCATTTTTCCTTTAATGCTTCATTCATGCCTGCATTAATATTTAATACAGTCACTACTAATTCCAATGCCGGTTCTTCTTCAAGAGTTTCAAACGCATCCGATAATCTTAACTCCATTTTTTCCGGTACATTCTCCGTTCCATTATAGAATACAATAAATTGAGGTGTCGGAATTTTTATCAAACCGGAACTATATATACTCTTGTCTTTTACCAGTTTTTGCAGCATTTCTGCCACATAGAACAGGTCCCTGAGTGGCATGTTTGGATTCATAGTAGATTGATGTTCATAAAGACTCATCTGATGAGCAATAACAAATGATAAATCATTTTTCATACTCATATAAATTGCATTCTCAAGAGTATTATACTCCATAAGAGTTGTGTCTGTATAAGCAGTTCCATTCAGACCATTATACAGACTTAATCCGTTTTTCGGATCTTTGAACAACATTCTAAAAATGGTGTCCTTATACTTTTTTTGTGCGGTATTTTTCATTCATTTTCCTCCTTTACGCAGGAGGCACTTTAAGCATTGACTTTTCTGAACTCCTGCTCTTTTGTTTTCTTGGAATTTAAAGCATTGATTTCAGAAAGCCGAATGGCTCGAATTTAGATACATTTAGCACTAAAAGCGCTAATGCACATAGGAAGTTTAGAAATATATGCTTTGAATATATATTATCACGCACACTTATTTTTGTCAATCCGTTCACACAAAAAAGGGAATCCTAAGATTCCCCCTTAACTTACTGACAAAACGGATTATATTTTTTCTCATGCTCCACAGTGGTGCTGTCGCCGTGGCCGGGATACAAAACTGTGTCATCCGGCAATGTAAAAATCTTTTCTTTAATGGAACGGATTAACTGACTGCTGCTGCCGGTCGGAAAATCGGTACGCCCTACGGATTCCTCAAAAATGGTATCTCCGCACACCAAAAATCCTGCTTCTTCAAAATAATAACAACAGCTTCCTGCCGTATGTCCGGGTGTGGCAATTACCTTGAAGGTTATTCCCGCCAAAGTCACTTCCTCTCCATCCTTGAAATACACATTGGGTTTAACAGTCGCTGCTCTTCCTGCCCATTCGGATACATTAGCCTGGGCACTTTCACAGAGAACCTGTTCTGCATCCAGCGCATATAACTTTGCACCGGAAGCCTTGCGCAAATCACTTGCTCCCCACATATGGTCAAAATGTGCATGTGTCAGGAGAATCGCACTGATTTGAAAGCCTTTCTCCTGAACTTTCTGGTTAATCTGCTGTCCATGGTCCGCAGGATCTATGAAAATCGCTTCCTTGCCACCCTCACGGTAAATCAAGTAACAATTGGTTCCATAACTTCCGATTACCATACGTCCGATTTTAATTTCTGCCATACTCTTTCCTCTTTAACCTGTTGTTCGTTCAATATCTATGACACTTTCCACGTTTCGAACCTTGTCAATAATACGGTTCAATTCATCCCTGCTGCGCACTTCAAAGGAAGTCTGCATGGTTGCCAGTCCCTGCTTATTGGTTCTTGTGTGCATAGATAAGATATCAATATCTTTTTCCGTAAGTGCTTTTGAAATATCTGCCAAAAGGCCGTTACGGTTGTTTGCGTAAATCTTGATTTCCGCAAAATATTTTTCTCCGCCGTTTTCGGGAGTTTGCCAATCTGCATCGATAATTCTGGCTCTCTCAATTTCAGGCAGATTAATTACATTAATACAATCTGTCCTGTGAATGGAAACACCGCGTCCCCTTGTGACGAATCCAACAATTTCATCTCCCGGAACAGGGGAACAACACTTAGAAAAGCGGACAGAAACATCCGTAATTCCTTTTACCGTAATTCCACTCTTGGAACGCATGGATGCCGGTCTGGAACTTTGACTGTTCGCCGCAATACTTGCAAGAACTTCTTCATTCGTCTGTTCTTTCTTGTGGTCGCGGTCGTAATACTCAAGCATTTTATTTACAATTTGACCTTCTTTAAGACCTCCGTGACCAATCGCTGCCAGAACGCTGTCCCAATCCCTGAAACCATATTTCCGCATAATGGTTTCCATATAATCCGGTTTCATGATATCCGGCATATTGATTGCTTTCGCTTTACAATATGAAGTTAACAGTTCCTTCCCTTTTACAATGTTTTCTTC
>CAYRLN010000227.1:0-3584 GCA_964425065.1 uncultured Lachnospiraceae bacterium
AGTGCAGACGGCTACAATTCAACAAATTATGGAGGTATAAATGGCAAAACAATGTTTGCGCGAAAAAATTGAGGGGAAAGAACTGAAAATATTTTGCTTGTTTTCAATTATCCTGTTGTTTCTAATATCGGTAGGGACTTATATTGCAGGCAAAGTGGCAGGAACGGATTTAGATGGTGGCGCGCCGGTGGATTTGTTTGCCGGAGTATGGAAAATCATTATTTCCAGGGATGCTTTGATTACAGATTACTTTGAACTGGCGGGATACAGTGCTGCGTTTTTTAATGCGGCAACCGTGCTGTTGGTGGCCTATTGGTTGCTTTGCAGGGAGAAGGTACCCTTTACGGGACTTACCCTGGCTGCGTTTTTTATCAATGCCGGTTATGCACTTTGGGGAAAAAATCCTGTCAATACAATACCGCTTTTGATGGGAACCATTTTGTATGCCCGTTTGCATCATGCGAAACTGAGCAGATATATTTATACAGCACTATTTGGAACAAGCCTTGCGCCTTTGGTAACGGAATTGCTTTATCTGTTGCCCTTTGATCGGTGGATAAATTTGATTTTGGCTGTTTTCATAGGTGTGTTTATCGGCTATATTTTGCCGCCCTTTGCCATGCACACGGCATCCATGCATATGGGATACAACCTGTTTAACGTTGGGTTTGCAACAGGTCTTTTAGCATTTGCAATGGTTTGCATATTAAAATCGGTGGGGATCGAGAGTGAACCGGTGTTTATCTGGAGAGAGGGAAGACCTTTGTGGATTGTAGCAGGCCTTGTCATTTATTTTCTTTTGACAATTGGGTATGGCCTGTATATAAATAAGGGAGATATAAAGGGAATCCGGAAAATTTTGTATCACCCCGGTAGAGCGGTAGCGGATTTCGTGTTGATGGACGGAGTCGGAACAACTCTGGTAAACATGGGTTTAATGGGAATTATATGTGTAATATATATTTGTATTATCGGAGGGGATTTCTCCGGTCCGGTGGTGGGAGCCATTTTGACAGCTTTCGGATTTTCCGCTTTCGGTGCCCATTTGAAAAACTATATTCCCGTGCTTTTGGGTGTGACCCTTTCAGCCCTGCTTCCCGCTTATGATTTACAGATGCCGGGAATCCAGTTGGCAGCCGTATTTGCGGTGGGATTGGCTCCCATTGCAGGTCAGTTTGGTGTGATTCCCGGACTTGCAGCCGGTCTGCTTCATGCCATAATCGTAATGTGTACCAGTCAACTTTATGGTGGACTTAATTTGTATAACAATGGATTTAGTGCCGGCTTGGTAGCAATTTTACTGGTTCCGGTAATAGAGAGTTTTATGACAAGATTCAAAGTGAGAAAGAGGAGAAAGAAAGAATGATACATGAGGAAAAGAAGGTTGCGAAAATAATAGAAGAATTAACAATGTATTTTTTCGCGCTGGGGGCAGATGAAATGAGTTCGGGAATTCAGAGAAAAGACAACCGGGTAACCATTACCTTCCGTGCAAATTACCAACCGGATTTTGAATATAAACTGAAACATCTGGAAGAATATCTCAGAGAATCCAAAAACGAAGGAATTGAAGATATTTACTGGGAACTGGCAGGGTCCGGAGATCCCGGGGAAACAAGTCAGTTATTGCTTCTTGGTATGATGATTGACAAGGCAAAGGTAATGCGTGGTGACGGATGGATAGAGCTGACTTTGCAAAAAGAACTTTTTGAAGAATCTTTTTTTTGAATAAAGGAAAGTAAGAGCGGCAATTCTTTTGGTAGAAAAGAGAATGTTCTGTAAAAGGAGTGTCGTGTATGAAAAAGACTGGCGGAAAGATAGGAAAAAAAAGAAAAATCCTGTTTTTTGCCGGTTTTTTTGTGCTTTTTATTCTCTCGGGATTGGGAATTTGGAAGGAGTATGCGGATAGGGATTATGACCGGGAAGATGTATTCTGCGCTCCTAACAGCATTATTTCCTGGGAAGAGAGAATAGAGGATGAATTTTTATATAGATATGAAGACCGGCTGCAAAATCTGGAAAACGGGGATATTTTACTGACGCCCTGCTCCCATACATTTGGGTGGAGGAACGGGCATGCGGCTATTGTCATAGATGAAGAAAATGAGTTGACGTTGGAGTCCGTGGTTCTTGGCACGCCGGCTTGCGTGCAGAGGGTGTCCAAATGGAGGAAATATCCCGGAGTTATAGTATTACGGCTTAAGGACGCAACGAAAGAAGAACGGGCGGCCATTGCAGCTTATGCGCAAGAAAATATGCTGGGAGTAAATTACGGCTTTCTGAGTGACCTTTTTGGAGGGACAACCGATACCCATTGTTCTCATTTGATTTGGACGGTGTATAACCATTTTGGATACGATATTGACGGGGACGGAGGGATATTTGTGACACCAAAGGATATCTCCCTCAGTCCACAATTGGAGGTTATAGAGTCATATGATGTGGACAAATGGTAAAAGCGCGCATCTTACCTGTGGATGACGAAGAAACCTGCGGGATTGCAAAAATCAGAAAAAAAGGTTATTCTGTAAACGTATCCGAAGAAACGTAGTATGTAGGAGCAATGGTATGGAAAAAAGAATTGAAGCGGACAGTTATCAGGCTGCAAAGGAAATTATAGAAAAAGGGAACCTGAAAAAAGGACAGATATTGGTGGTGGGATGTTCCACCAGTGAGGTTGCAGGAGAAAAAATAGGTTCTGCTTCCAGACCGGAACTTGCGGAAGCCGTTTTTCGGGGAATTGATCGAGCAACCAGGGAAGCAGGTGTCTTTTTGGCGGCCCAGTGTTGCGAGCATCTGAACAGGGCTCTTATTGTAGAGATGGCGGCAGCTGAAAAATACGATTATGAAGTAGTGAATGTGGTGCCCCAGCCAAAGGCAGGAGGTTCTTTTGCAACGGCGGCATACAAATATATGGAAAGCCCGGTGGCCGTGGAACACATCAAGGCTCATGCAGGCTTGGATATCGGAGATACGTTGATTGGAATGCATTTAAGAGACGTGGCCGTACCGGAGAGAATTTCGGTGAAAAAAATAGGTGAGGCGCATTTGGTTTGTGCCAGATGCAGAGCCAAGTTTATCGGTGGTGAGCGGGCACATTATGATGATGCCTTAAAGTAGAACAGGATTTTACGGAGAAAACTTATGAAAATACAATTGCCCGAAAAGGTGGCATTTATTATTAATACAATAGAGGAAGCAGGATATGAAGCATATGCTGTGGGAGGATGTGTCAGGGACTCTATTTTGGGGCGCATTCCGGATGACTGGGATATTACCACTTCGGCAAAACCGGAGGAAGTAAAAGCCTTGTTCAGACGTACAATAGATACCGGACTTCAGCATGGCACGGTGACGGTTATGCTGGACAAAGAAGGCTATGAAGTGACCACATACCGGATTGACGGGATTTATGAAGACAGCAGACATCCAAAGGAAGTGACGTTTACCGCTAATCTTGTGGAGGACCTTAAACGCCGGGATTTTACGATTAATGCCATGGCGTATAATGAATCCACGGGGCTTGTGGATGTATTTGGCGGTATGAGGGATATAGAGAACAAGATAATCCGCTGTGTGGGAAA
>CAYRLN010000228.1:0-3565 GCA_964425065.1 uncultured Lachnospiraceae bacterium
ATCCCCGTCGCTGTCATAAAAGGAATACACGAACACCTCATAGAACGTGCGGTACTTATCATCCGGCACGTTTGCCGTAAGTTCTTTTTCTCCCCCTCCGCAACCGGCCATAGACAAAACCATTGCCAAAATACACAACAGGGAAACCATTCTCTTTTTCATAAACAATCCTCTCCTTTGGCCTTAACGTGAGTAAAGGGCACACGTTTCCCGAACCCATGCTTTCTTTGAGTTGCTTAACCCGTCCTTTGGAAAACGCCATCGCCAGTTTTGTCCCAACGTGGCGGGCAAATTCATTCGCGCTTCCGTTCCAAGTCCCAGCAAATCCTGCATTTGAACCATTACTACATCTGCAATGGAAGAATAAGCTAACCTTATGATAGCATCTGCTATCTGCTCTCTGCCGGTTATATTTAAATATTGATATAAAAAACCTTTTTCCTCTTCCGCTTTTTCATCCCAAAAGCCCATAAGCGTATCGCTGTCATGGGTGGCAGGATATACCACCGTGTTGGAATCCTCATAATTGTGGGGTAAATATTCGTGGGAAGTATTGCCGTCAAAGGCAAAAATCATATTTTTCATCCCGGGCCACCCGGTCTTTTTTAACAGTGCTCTCACTTCCGGCACATCGACCCCTAAATCCTCTACAATAATTCTGCCCTTCCCCCAAACTTCTTCAATCACGTCCGTCAATTTCTGCCCGGGGCCTTCCATCCATTCCCCGTTTCTTCCATCCTCATCACCTGCGGGAATACAGTAATATTTCGCCACACCGATAAAGTGATCCAGACGGAGGATATCAAAAAGGCTTGCATTTGCCTCCAGCCGTTTTCTCCACCAGGAAAAGCCATCCGCTTCCATTCCCTTCCAGTCATAAATGGGATTCCCCCATTTCTGTCCGAAATCCGAAAAGGCATCCGGCGGACAACCGGACACAAGGGTCGGTCTGCCGTCGGCACCGACCAAAAACTCCTTCCGGTTTGCCCAGACATCCGCACTGTCCTGGGACACATACAGCGGAATATCCCCGACAATCAGCACGCCTTTTTCCGTCGCATAGGTATGAATCGCATTCCATTGTGTATAAAATTCATACTGGCAGAATTTCCAAAAATCCATTTCTTCCCGCAAGGCCGCCCTGCACTCTGTCATGCACGCTTCTTCTCTGTCCCGTATCCCTTTTTCCCAGGAATTCCAGTCTTTTCCTCCCTGACTTTCCTTAATTGCCATAAAAAGGGAATAATCTTCCAGCCACTCTGCATTCTCCGCGCAAAACTCACAAAAATCTTCTTTGCTTTTTTCTTGGAATCTGCCAAAGGCGATTTTCAGTATCCGAAAGCGGTTCTCATAAATCAGGCCATAATCCACGTAGCCATCGCCGTTTTCCCACGTTACATTTTCTACCTCTTCCCGCAAAAGCAACCCCTTACGGATCAATTCTTCCAAATCAATCAGATAAGGATTTCCGGCAAATGCCGACAATGACTGATAGGGACTGTCTCCGTAACCGGTTGGGCCAAGAGGAAGTACCTGCCAATACGTTTGTCCCATCTCTGCCAAAAGATCCACAAAAGCGTAGGCTTCTCTACCCAACGTTCCGATTCCATATTCGGAAGGCAGTGCAGTAACAGGCAATAGCACTCCTGCTCCCCGCGTTATCTTCTTTTCCAACATCTCTTTTCCTCTCCGGCAGTAACATGTTGCTACTCAAAATCCTTAATCACCTTCATTGAAGGAAGGACGTTTCCGTCATAGTCAAACAATGCCTGATTCGCCCATTCATTACCGCAAGGCCCCTTGTCCTGAATATATTCCAGAGACTCAGGAGTTGCCCAGCCGCTTCCGGGAACGGGAATCCAGGCGGGCTCCCAATAATAGAATCCTTTTCCCTTGCCGCCGGGAATGTTTTTTACCCGGTTCATGAAATCTTCCATAAAATCGCACTGTCCCTGTTTTGTCATAGGATATTCGATTTTTTCTACCAGGGCAGGTCTTGTGGCATAACCTTTTCTTTCTTCCGCACTTAATTTTTCATACGCGGCATAGTCTTCCATTGTATAGCCCATGGAAACCTCCGCCACAATCAAATCTTTTCCGTAACGCTCTGCAATATCCTTCATGTTATCTTCCAGCATCTGCAGACTGCCGTGCCAGAAGGGATAATATGAAAGACCAATTACCTGGAAATCCTCTCCGCGCTTTATGTATTCATCAAACCAGCGGCGGTACAACTCATTGTTTCCACCATTGTCCAAATGAATCATAATGGGAATTTCTTTATCCACTGCCCTCACGCCCCGAATGCCTGCGCTGACAAACTTTGCCAGATTATCATATTCCGGAATCTGTCCGTAGGGCCAAAGCATACCGTTGGAAAGTTCGTTGCCCACCTGCACCATGGTGGGGAAGGCATCCGCATCACGCAGTGCTTCCATCACTTCTTTTGTATAATCATACATAGCCTGTTCCAACTCATCCACAGAATAGTTTTTCCATGCCTTGGGAATAAACTGTTTTCCGGGATCCGTCCAGAAATCACTGTAATGGATATCCAAAAGGAAGTCCATACCTGCTTCCAGTGCTCTCCTGGCAAGTATAACCGTTGTCTCCAAATCATTGGTACCCGCACCGTAGGGCGCTCCATTCTCCGCATAGGGATTGTGCCACAGGCGGAGACGCACTGCATTCGCGCCATAAGATTTCAGGATTTCAAGAGCGTCCCCTTCTTTTCCGTTATCATAAAATTTTCCACCGCACTTTTCTACTTCAAGCAAAGTGGACAAATCCATACCCTTAATAAATTTGCTCATATCGGTTCTCCTTCTTACTGAAAACGGGAAGCCACATATCATGTAACTTCCCGTCTGTACCTTTCATTAGACCTCAAAATTTTCATATCTCTTGCTCATTGCGCGGTAGCGGAAACGAATCATCTCGTTTTTCTCCAAAACATCCTCTTCTGTTCCGGTATACTGGCAACGTAAGCAATAGTATTCCTGTTTTTCTGTATCAAAAAACATATCAATGTCCAGATCCCTCATAAAGCAGGAGGGGCATCTGTAATTTAATTTTCCCTTGCGAGCTTGAGCCATGTTGAAAATACCTCCTTATCTGAGAGAGTTGTTGTATATCCCAAAGTGAACATAGGGGAGAATGCATAACCCTCTTTCACATATCCTTTTGCTTCCTCACTGCTTGCAGTCATGGTAACTCTTGTTTTGATAGGAGGAACGATAGCATATACGCCGTCTGCGCCTGCCATTTCCAGATCACGACATTTGTACTCATAAGGAATCTTCTCCTCGTCAGAACCTTTTACGCAGCCCAGAGTCAGGGAAGTCATATCCTCTGTGTACTCTGTGGTACCGTAGCAGGCTACCATGTACTCGTTCAGTTCTACTTTTGCATCAGGATTGCTCATGGAAAGAACTTTTCTTTCGATTTCAATGTCAGAACTTCCTTCTGCGAAGATTACTCTTGTCTGCAGAGTAACTGTCAAATCAGCAAATTCGATATCAACAGGTTTGAGTGTCAGGATTCTCTTCTTTTTGCCCTCTTCCAT
>CAYRLN010000229.1:0-3554 GCA_964425065.1 uncultured Lachnospiraceae bacterium
GCTAATTTCATATATGCCTCTGCACCGGCAGACTTAGGATCATAAATATTAATAGGTTGTCCATAACTGGGTGCTTCTGCCAATCGGATATTTCTTGGAATAAGAGTGTTATAAACTGTTTGATTTAAATGATTTTTAACATTCTCTACAACCTGCATCGAAAGATTTGTTCTGGAATCGTACATTGTAAATACGACACCTTCCATTTCCAAATCCGGATTTAATCTTTCCTTTACCAGATTTACCGTGTGTATTAACTGGCTTAATCCTTCCAAAGCATAATATTCGCACTGAATAGGCACCAATACACTATCCGCAGTGGTAAGAGCATTAATAGTCAAAGCGTTTAATGAAGGAGGACAGTCTATGATAATAAAATCATATTGATCTTTTACCCAGTCTACTTCCTTCTTTAATATGTATTCTTTTCGTTCTACTCCAATCAATTCAATCTCTGCTGCTGCCAAGTTTACATTTGCAGGTAAAATTGAAACATTATTTACTACATCTTTAATAATGCAATCTTCGATAGAACATTCTCCAAGTATTAATTCGTAAATGGTATCTTCCAAGTCATTCTTATCAATTCCAAATCCACTGGTTGTATTTCCTTGGGGATCCGTATCAATTACTAATACTTTCTTTCCTTTTTCTGCTAAAGCAGCAGATAAATTAATTGATGTGGTGGTTTTACCTACTCCACCTTTTTGGTTTGCAATTGCAATAATTCTTCCCATATGTTTCGCCTTTCACTTCGGTCAGACAAACCGTTTCTTTTCCTCTTGTCGTGCTTTACAATTATAACACTAAAAATACTTAGAATCTATAAAAAAATGTTTCCATTTTGCGTTTTTTGTTAAAAATTAATGTTTCACGCACCAAAATACAGTGTTTCACAAAATGTTTCACGGATATTTTTACAATATCTTGGGTGAAAATGTTTCACGTGAAACATTATCTTGTGTCCTAAATAATAAAGGGCCACAATGTTTCACGTGAAACATTGGAATAAAACAATTATTCTAATTTATAAGGAATAGTTTTAAATTATAGATAGTATTAAAAATATGGATATGATTCTTTTACAATATTAGCCTTCTTATCACCTATTTTTCTTACAGGACATTGACTATACTAGGGTGGCACAAACAGGACGTTTGTGCCAGCATGAGCGGAGACATGGAAGTCGACTCTCATGCGACCCGTAATTTATAATATACTTAGTAAAATGTGATAAGAAGGCGTATGTAAAAGAACAAATCCATATTTTCAGAGACTAAATATAAATTAAAAAACAACCTGATATCCAATACCAGGTTGTTCTCTATTAAAATAATTTAATAATATCATTTCTAATTGCAAACACTGCGGCTTGTGTACGGTCTGCAACTTCAATCTTTTTGAAAATATTAGAGATATGATTCTTAACCGTTCTTTCACTGATATCCAAAGCAAGTGCTATTTCTTTATTGAACATTCCGTTTGCTACCTGAATCAGAACTTCCAACTCTCGCTTAGTTAACTGTTCAATCTTATCCTTATCACTATCTCTGGATACTAATCTGGAATTCAAAGCAGGAATTAAATCCGGTTGAATGTAACTTTCATCATTCAATACTGCATTAATTGCTTTCTTTAATTCCACAGAACCGGAATCTTTTAATATATATCCATCCACTCCAATATCTACCGCTTTTAACAGATATTCTACCTCATTATGAACAGTAAGGATAAGAATTTTCATATTAGGATACAGTTTTTTTTCTTTCAGTTCCTGTAAAACTTCAATACCATTCTTATTCGGCATATTAATATCCAACAACAGGACATCAGGATCTATATTTTGAAGATTCAGTACGTTTAAACATTCGTCACCATCGGATGCTTCTGCTACAACGCGAATACTTCCGTCAAACTCCAGAAGTTGCTTAATACCTTCTCTCATTAAACTATGATCATCTACAATCATTATTCTAATACTCATTTTTTCTTTTACCCCTCTATTCTATTCAGTGGAATAATAATATATATTTCTGTTCCGTTTGAATCAGAGTTAACTTTTATACTTCCTCCGATTAATTGCACTCTTTCACTCATAATTGATAATCCAAAATGTTTTTCATTCCTATTGAACGTTTCCTGAATATCAAAACCTTTTCCATTATCCTTAATCGTTATAATACAATCAACATCATCCTTTTTCAAAGAGACAAAAATATGATTTCCTCCGGAATGTTTAATCGCATTTGAACAACATTCTTGAACCACTCTGTAAATAGTCATAAGTACCAAATCATTTTCGGAAGTAAGTTCATCAATATCCGATGAAAAATCAAAAGCCGGATTAGCTTGTTTCAAATTAATAAATAATCTTTCAAAACAATCTTTTAATCCTAAATCATCAAAAGTCATAGGTCGCATATCAAAGATAGTATTTCTAATATCATCAATTACTGATCTTAAATTTTTGCTAACCGTGGCCAACTCCAATTTTGCCCTAAGAGGATCTTGATCAATAAACATAGAGCTAAGTTCAATCTTATGTACGAGATGAGCCAGATTTTGTAAAGAAGAATCATGTAAATCCCTTGCAATTCTCTGGCGCTCTTTTTCCTGAATATCCAGAACCTTCAAACTATTACCTGTATCAATGTTTTCACAACATGAAACAGTAAGGGAACTTGTATCTTTATCAACAACACTTTCCGTATCTAATTTTTTTAATCCTTCCAAATATCTGTCTAACTGATTAAGCCTTTTATAATAAGTTCTGTTCTCAATTTCCAGTGTTTGTTTTTCCGATACTGATTTATCGATATTTTCTTTATATAGATTTTCAGCACTTCGCGGCGAGAATATTTTGAAATCTGAGTCTTCCTTCTCATAAATCGATTTCAAAAACTCTTCGATTTCACTAATTTTTGAAAGATTAACATTCAGTAATTTTTGTACTTCATCTCTTTCTTCTGAAAGCTGTTCATGTAAATCTTTTAAGATATTTTTTTCTTCCATTACAGAACCTCATAAACTTGGTACTTTAGTACATAATAATATCATAGCCGAAAAGTTTCAAGAAGTAAATGTTTAATTCTTGTACCATTGACTTTTTTCTATTATAATAAAGAAAGAAAAACAGAAATCTACGCCAAAGAAAGGAAAATTATGAGACAAAAAGGAAAAACTATCATTGCTTTAACCGGTCTTGCCGTAGTCGCTATTCACGTTATTAACAGACTTCAGTATTCCCATGCTACCGCTAAAAATGTTTTAGCTTGCTCCGAAAATAATTATTACGAGTGGCGTTTTGGGAAAATCCGCTATACAAAAAAAGGCTCCGGCACTCCTATTTTACTTTTACATGATTTAACGGTAGGAAGTTCCAATTATGAATTCCATAATATTATAAATTCTCTGGCAAAAGATCATGAAGTATATGCTATCGATTTATTAGGATATGGTCTTTCTGATAAACCTAATATGACATTTACAAATTTTCTTTATGTGCAGCTTATCAGCGATTTTATTAAAAATGTTATAGGAAAGAAAACAGATAT
>CAYRLN010000230.1:0-3544 GCA_964425065.1 uncultured Lachnospiraceae bacterium
AAGAAAGCGACCCGCAGGGGCATTTTCTTTTCAAGCCATGGCTTTCGGTATAATGCGCTGCACATGCAGCGCAAGTCGGTGCAAACCGACTGTGATTTTGCATCAGCAAAATCATTATACCACATTCGGTACACAGTAAAACTGTTTTTTTATGCAGGTCACTACTTAACCAAGTTGGGAGTTGCCAAGTCAGGGAGCGAACTTGTTTCGCAAACCGGCCTGCATGGCTATGTGAAGGTTAAATTACTTGCCTCTACAACTTTTTTCATTATTAGCACGTAAACTTTGTTGGTTTTCGGCCGGTTTTCGGGTCATATTAGATCTGTTTTACTTGCCAATCTTCCCCAAATTGGATTTGGCACGTAAATCCATTCCGTAATCCCCAAAAATCATCTTCACAACTCCCCAATTTGTACATTGCCACAATTTTCACTTCATGCAAAGAATTCCTATTTCGCCTTTACGGCACCAGTCTGCCTATGTCCCTGGGGAACAGCGTGGAAAATCTCACATTCTCCTGCTCCAAAAGTTTGCTTGTGAACCGCTCTAATCCGAGTCCCAGTCCGCCGTGTGGCGGCATACCGTGTTTGTGCACCATCAGATAACTCTCAAACAGTTCCACATTCATGCCCCTTTGTTCCATCTTGGCAATCTGCTCCTTATAGAAGTGGATGCGCTGTCCTCCCGTGGTAATCTCAAGGCCCCGGAATAACAGGTCGAAACTGAGCGTTTCCTCCGGGTTTTCTTTGCTGTCCATCGCATAAAAAGGCCGCTTCTTTGAGGGATAATGGGTGACAAAGACAAACTCACTTCCGGTTCTCTTCCTTATCAGCTCACAAAGCAATTTCTCTTCCTCCGGCTCAAAATCCTCAAAATCCTTAATTTCCCTGCCGTATTCCACGGAAACCATCTCCTTCGCTTCCAAAAATTTGACAGCCGGAATTTCTGTTATCTCGGGCAGATTCACTTTCAAAAGTTGAAGCTCCCCACTGCAATTTTCCCGCAAATATTCCATTACATGCCGAAGCAATCCGGTCTCCATCGCCATAATCTCTTCGAAACCGGAGATATATCCCATCTCCATGTCCACGCTGATATATTCGTTCAAGTGCCTGGAGGTATCGTGTTTCTCAGCCCGGAATACCGGTGCAATTTCAAACACCCGCTCATACACTCCTACCATCATCTGCTTGTAAAACTGAGGACTTTGGGCCAGATAGGCCTCCCTTCCGAAATAGTCCAGTTTAAAAATATTTGCGCCACCTTCCGCTCCGGCATAGACAATTTTAGGAGAATGAATTTCCGTAAAATGCTCCTGCATGAAAAACTCGCGCATGGCGCAGGTGATTCCTTCCTGCAGTTTAAAAATCGCCCTCTCTTTTTCATTCCGCAGGGTGATGGGGCGGAAATTCAGCAAATTCTCAATGGAAGTGTCCACCCTCTTGTTATTGATCACGACGGGGCTTGCCGCCTCCGGCACAGACAAAACTTCTATCTCCACCATTTGCAGCTCATAGCCTGTTTTGGATCTCTCTTCTGCCACTACATTTGCAGTGAGTATTACACAACTTTCCTCCACCAATTCTTCTAATTGAAACCGGGCAATGTCACTTGTGTAAACGCACTGCACCACTTCTCTTTTCGTGCGGAGAAGCACAAAGGCAAACCCACTCATTTTCCGGATTTTGTATATACTGCCATGTATGCGCACCTGCTGCCCGATATATCCCCCTAATTCCCCTGCTTCTACTGTTCTATGTTCCAAATTACCTGTTATACTTTTCATGTTTTTTACCTCTCATATTCTTTATTGTTATTTATTTTCTACCACCCAACAAAGAATCCATGAGGACATAATCTGTATGTCCCATCCGATCACCACCTTTCCCGGTCGGCAAATGCCATTTCGTGCAAGCACGGTAGCACTCACCTCGCCGCCATCACAAAAAGAGCCACATAAGTAAATCGAGGTCATCCTCAAACATTTACCAATGTGGCTCTTCTATATCCAAACAACTATATCGAATCCACATAGGCACAACACTTTAAGCGCTTGCACCTATGAGTCTTACATCACAGCTACAAGCGCTATAAATCGTCGTCCCTATGAAGCATAAATGTGTTTTGCTTCTGACTCATTACAGTCCGCTCCTTTTCAAATATTTTTCTAAAGATAGCACATGACTTCAAATTTGTCCAGTCCTTTTACCGCAAAATTTTTACTCTCCGATAATTGACCGGAACAAATCCATACCAAAACTGGTCAATTCCGGTTCATGCTGTATCATGCGGAAGGTACGTTTGCCGTTTGCCTCGCGTTCTGCACTGAAAAATTCAATCTGTGCATTCTCATCATCTTTGGTCTCCTGATAAATACGCTGGGCAAAAGACAACAAATGGGTTACCGTCAGCACCTTTACATTTGCCTCTGTAAGGGCCTTGATAATATCATAGGCAATGATAGAACCTTCTTTTTCCGTTGTGGTGGCAAAAGATTCATTCAAAAGAACCATGGAAGACTCACCCAGATTGTCTACGATCTGGCTCATCCTCTTTAATTCCTCGTCCAGACGGCCGCTGTTCATGGCGCTGTCTTCCCTTCTGGTAAAATGGGTGAAGAAAGAGGGGAAGATTCCACTTTCATACTCCTTTGCGATTACCGGCAGACCACACTGCATCATCACCTGGGCGATACCCACACTTCGGAGAAAGGTGGATTTTCCGCCCTGGTTTGCACCGGTGACAACAAGAAGTTTGCAATCCGATATGTTACAGGTATTTCCCACCGGAGTGATCCGCTGTTCAATCGCCATGACAAATTCTTTCAAATCGTTAAAATACATATTCTCCTGCGGGCACACTCCGGGATAACAATAGGGCAGATGAAAACGCTGTATGTGTTGCATCAGATTGGACGCCGCCTTGAAAAAGCCCAGTTGGAAATGCATCTGGTCAAAGAAATCGTTCAATTCTAATACAAACGGAGCGCACGCCGAAACTACATATCTGACCACTTCAAATTCCAAAGAGTTTGCCTGTTCCTGAATATTCAGATTCTTGCGGACCGGAATCGCCCCCGGCTGTTTGGAATAGATATATTCCTGTACCCTGTCCACAAAACTGTTGTGCCCCCTGAATTTCTTTATCTTGGTAGAAACCTCCTCCACCACGAAATCATTGCACTTTAATCCGTTGATAATGTTGCATTCCAAAACCACTCTGGGCTTCGCCTCGGTTTTTTCCCTTTCATCCTCACTGAGTTCATGCGTGTAAAATGCCACATCCTCCAAAATTTTGCGCAGGGCTGCTTCCTTTTCTTCCGAATATTCCTGACATATTCTCTCGTAAAAGGCCAAAAATCCCTCTGCGTTCAAGTGCGTAATATTTGCTTTGAACATACGCTTTATTTCACTCATGGTTTCCACGAATAATTTCAAAATCTGCAAATCGGAAAGCAGTTTTGCGCCCCCGTCCATGTTGCCTTTTCCGGTCACCTTTCTTCCAAAGGAATCACATTATTTCAGCATCTCATCCAAGCATGAAT
>CAYRLN010000231.1:0-3539 GCA_964425065.1 uncultured Lachnospiraceae bacterium
CGGAGAGGGTGGGATTCGAACCCACGCGCCCTTGCGGACAAACGGTTTTCAAGACCGCCTCGTTATGACCACTTCGATACCTCTCCGTGCGCTTGCGCCGTAACTCAGCGCAAGATTTATATTAACAAAAAAGGATTTTGGTGTCAACAACTTTTTTTATTTTTTTTGCTGTTTTTTTAACTTTTTCCCAAACAGCAAAAATTTCATCATTGCACCAATAAATCGGCGTAAATACCGCCCAGTTTTTTCAGTCCCTCTGCTATCAAACCGGCATAAACAACAGCACCCTCATATTTCAAATGAGTATTATCAATTTTGCCCTCCGGACAACTTGCATACATTCCCGGTTCTAGGTTCATATACCATTTTCTGCTTTCCACTTCACCCGCAGCCTTCAAAGCCTCCCTGCTCATGGCATGTAAATCAACCAACGGCACCTGTTCTTCTGCAGCGGTCTGTTTCATGCCTGCCACATAGTCACCGTGCTCGCCCTCTCCCAAAATACCGTTCCCGTCAAAACACCTACGTTCCAACGGCGTAATCAGTACAGGATATGCACCGTGCTTTCTTGCCACATTGATAAAAATTTTCAGATTATCTTTATAGGAAGAAAAGGGTTCTGTGTACCTTGTTGGGTCTGCAATTTTTTCATCATTATGTCCAAATTGGATAAACAAAAAGTCACCTTCGGAAATTTTCTCATCAATGGCCTGTAATCTTCCCTCGTCCATAAAGCTCTTTGTGCTTCTTCCATTTTTAGCGTGGTTATCCACCGTATACTCTTCCTTTATATATAAGGAAAAAACTTGACCAATTCCGGTCTGGGGATAAGTAGTAATGTTGTTTGTCTGGACTGTAGAATCCGCCGCCCAAAAAATTGTGTTCATATTGCTTCCTCCGCGCTTTAGCGTTCCTATTTATACTTTTGTAACAGCACACCGGCTATTTCCATATCCTCAGGGGTTGTTATTTTTATATTTTCATAACTGCCCTGGACCAGTTTGACCTGTTTGTGCATTATCATTTCTACCACCATGGCGTCATCCGTGACATTTACTCCTTGTTTTTCCAATTCAGGAAGTCTGTCTATCAGTTGTCTGTATGCCTCGTAAATCAAATCCTTTTCAAACACCTGTGGCGTCTGGACCATCCATACCGACTTCCGGTTCGGCGTCCGGACGGCAAATTCATTCTCATCGGCAATCTTTATGGTGTCCTTAGCCGGCATCCCCGTGACACAGGCACCATGTTCCGCAACCGCGTTATAAGTATCCGCCAATATCTTTTCCGTGACAAATGGTCTTGCCCCATCATGTATAAAAACATAGGAGGTTTCCTCCGGCGTTTCTTTTTCCGTCAAAGTGCCCATCGTCTTCAAAGCTTCCCACACCGAAAAATACCGCTCCGAGCCTCCTTCAATAACAGCACTTACTTTTTGAAACCCATAGAAGTCCACAATATTCTCGGTTGCATAACGTATTTCATCCTTGCCCACAACCAAAATAATTTCATCTATTATTTCACTCTGTTCAAAAGCGCTTAATGCGTACCACAAAACCGGTTTTCCGTCGAGTAGCAGGTACTGTTTCGCCACCTTACTCTGCATGCGCTTTCCTGCCCCTGCTGCCAGCACTACTGCCATACATTTCTTCTTCATATATTTCTCCCTGCGAATCGCAAAGCCAATCCTTTTCCGGTAATTTCCTCAAAGGGATTAGCGCTCCCCAAGTTTCAGGTTCGGCACTGCATTCAAATCCAGTCCGCTCCTCACACCCTTGATATACTCGTAATATCCTGCTACACCAATCATTGCCGCATTATCCGTACAGTAAATTGGCGAAGGATGATAAAATGTAATTTTTTCCTGCGCACATCTTTGTTCAAACGCCGCTCTCAAGGAAGAGTTTGACGCCACACCACCGGCAATGGCAAACTGATCAAATCCATATTTTTTCACCGCATGAACGGAATGTTCAACCAAAACATCGATAACCGCCTTCTGGAAAGATGCTGCCACATCTGCTTCTACAATAGTTTCTCCCTTCATCTGACAACCGTTCAAATAGTTGAGAACTGCCGATTTTAACCCACTGAAACTAAAATCATACTCTGACTCTTCCACTTTTGCCCTTGGGAAACGGATGGCGTCCGGATTTCCTTCTTTTGCCAGTTTATCAATCTTGGGACCTCCCGGATATCCAAGTCCGATTGCACGCGCCACCTTGTCAAAAGCTTCTCCGGCCGCATCATCCCTTGTTCTTCCGATAATTTCATACTCACCGTAATCCTTGACCACAACAAGGTGGGAGTGCCCACCGGATACCACCAGACATACAAACGGGGGCTCCAGTTCTTTATTCTCAATGAAGTTTGCGCTAATGTGTCCCTCAATGTGGTGTACCCCAATCAAGGGTATCCCTGTGGCAAAACTGATTGCCTTTGCTGCTGATACTCCCACCAGCAAAGCTCCGACAAGCCCGGGACCGTATGTAACCGCAATTGCATCAATATCCTTCCATGTCACCGACGCTTTCACAAGAGCCTCTTCAATGACCTGATTGATTTTTTCAATGTGTTTTCTGGAGGCTATTTCCGGCACAACACCTCCATAGAGGGTATGCAGGTCAATCTGCGAAAAAATTACGTTAGACAAAACTTCGCGGCCGTTTTTTACAACCGCCGCTGCTGTCTCATCACAAGAACTTTCTATTGCCAAAATCAAAATATCTTTTTCCATGTTGTCTTCCTTTACTGAGGATTTACATTGTCTGCACTGTCCCAACCATAAATTTTCCAATGTCCCTCGGCATCTTTACGAAGCAAAAACACCTGATCCACATCCTGCTTGTAATTTCCCTGTTTCAGCGTATATATACAATGCAACCTTGCAAATTCATAACCGTCTGCCTCAAATTTTTCCACATCTGTGCTGGCAGATACAAGATATGTGGAAATGGTAATCTCGTTATCCTTGAAATCATCTATTTCTGCGCGAAGACTGATAATGTATTCTCCCCAGTTGTTATGCTCTGCCAACTCATCATCATAAAGCTGGTCTGCCTTGTCTGCAAGTTGTTCCAGTTCTCCATCCGTATATTCTTCGTTATAAAAACATTTGGTAATCTCACTGTAGTATTTTATAACTTCCTTGGGAGTCTGGGGATAATTTGTCTCCAAATTGCGCAACAGCACTTCCTGTACGGCGGTAAGTTCCGGATTTTGTTCCCGCTGTTCTTTATCCTTATTGCTAAGATAATAATAATAGCCTACCATTGCTACAATCATCATAACAATGACTATGCCGCCTTTTAAATTTGCTTTTGTGGATTTCTTCATAACGACTACCTCCGGTTAATCCTCAAATTTCAATTCCACTGTTCTGCCGTCCTTTGCCGCAACAGCATCCGGAAAAATTTTCTTCACTGCCTTCATATAGTCTTCCGGCCTTGGAAGGGACGGACTGTAATGGGTAAGCCACATTTCTTTTACTCTTGCCCTCTTTGCCATTTCCGCAGCCTCGTAAAATGTCATATGCTTAT
>CAYRLN010000232.1:0-3513 GCA_964425065.1 uncultured Lachnospiraceae bacterium
CCAGATCCGAGCTATGTATGCGGGTGACAGATCCAGAAAAACCACGCTGGTAGACTACGGGTTCCGTTTGCCCTCTGCACTGGACAACAGACCCTTGGAATTTAGTGAGTTTGAGGACCATATTGACCAGATGTTGTTTGTCTCCGCTACGCCATCCACCTATGAGGCGGAGCATGAACTTCTGCGTACGGAACAAATCATCCGTCCCACAGGACTTCTTGACCCGGAAGTGGTAGTCCGTCCGGTGGAAGGTCAGATTGACGATCTGATTGGCGAAGTGCGTGAGGTAATCAGCAAAGGCAACAAGGTTTTGGTAACCACACTCACAAAACGGATGGCAGAGGATTTGACAGATTATATGCGGGAGGTGGGTATTCGCGTGAAGTACCTGCATTCCGATATCGATACCTTAGAGCGGGCGGAGATTATCCGCGATATGCGATTGGATGTCTTTGATGTATTGGTGGGAATTAACCTTTTGCGAGAAGGCTTAGATATTCCGGAGATTGCTTTGGTGGCGATTTTGGATGCGGATAAGGAAGGCTTCCTGCGTTCGGAAACTTCTCTCATCCAGACAATCGGACGTGCGGCGCGAAATTCTGACGGACGTGTCATAATGTATGCTGATGTGATGACGGATTCCATGAATGCGGCGATTACGGAGACGAACAGAAGACGTGAACTTCAGATGAAATACAATGAAGAACATGGCATTACACCCCAGACAATCCGCAAAGCGGTCCGGGATTTGATTAGTATTTC
Organism: uncultured Lachnospiraceae bacterium; assembly: GCA_964425065.1. Taxonomy (GTDB): domain Bacteria; phylum Bacillota; class Clostridia; order Lachnospirales; family Lachnospiraceae; genus Acetatifactor. Next base: position 763 of record CAYRLN010000232.1, read on the forward strand.
CAAAGTGGTGGCGCAAGAGGAAGTGAAGTTCGAAAAAGATCCGGAATCTATGAGCCGCAAGGAATTGGAAAAACTGATTGCGGAGGTGCAAAAGAAGATGCAGAAGGCGGCTGCAGACTTAAACTTCGAGGCAGCTGCAGAACTGCGTGATAAGATGATGGAATTAAAGAAGACGTTGCTGGAACTTGAAGGAAAATAGCAGATTTAAAATGGATACAGAGGTAACAAAATGGATGAAGCACTGAAAATGCGCCCCAGACAGTATATTAAAATCAGGGGGGCGAAAGAGCATAACTTGAAGGATATTAATGTTGATATTCCGAGAAATGAATTTGTAGTTCTGACAGGACTGTCAGGTTCAGGGAAGTCTTCATTGGCCTTTGACACGATTTATGCGGAGGGACAACGGAGATATATGGAATCGCTATCTTCCTATGCCCGTATGTTTCTTGGACAAATGGAAAAACCAAACGTGGAAAAAATCGAAGGTTTGTCTCCGGCGATATCGATTGACCAGAAATCAACCAACCGGAATCCCCGTTCCACGGTGGGAACCGTTACAGAAATTTACGACTATTTTCGTTTGTTGTATGCCCGGATTGGCATCCCTCACTGTCCGGAGTGTGGCAGGGAAATTGCCAGACAGACGGTGGACCAGATGGTGGATCAGATTATGGCTCTGGAGCCGGGAACAAAGTTACAATTGCTGGCACCTGTTGTAAGAGGACGTAAAGGTGAGCATGTAAAGATTTTTGACCGTGCAAAGCGTAGCGGCTATGTTCGTGTCCGCGTTGACGGAAGCCTTTATGAACTTTCTGAAGAGATTAAGTTGGATAAAAATATAAAACATAATATTGAGATTGTGGTGGACCGACTGGTAGTAAAGGAAGGAATGGAGCGTCGTTTGGCAGATTCCATTGAAACTGTTTTGGAATTGTCAGAGGGCTTGCTGGAAGTGGATGTAATTGGCGGGGAAACCTTGAATTTTAGCGAGAGTTTTGCATGTCCCGATTGCGGTATCAGCATCAGCGAAGTGGAGCCGAGAAGTTTCTCCTTTAACAATCCGTTCGGCGCTTGCCCGGTGTGTTTTGGTCTGGGCTATAAGATGGAATTTGACCCGGAACTAATGATACCGGACAGAAGTCTCAGTATTAGTAAAGGTGCTATTGCAGTGACCGGGTGGCAATCCTGTCAGGATAAGGGCAGTTTCACAAATGCTGTTTTGCAGGCACTCTGTAAGGAATATAAATTTGATTTGGACACCCCCTTTGAAAAATATTCTGAAGAAGTACAGAATATCTTACTGCATGGTACGAACGGAAAAGAAGTGGAAGTGCACTATGTCGGACAGCGCGGAAGAGGCGTTTATCCCATTGCATTCGAAGGAATCATTAAAAACGTAGAACGCAAATATAGGGAAACTGCGTCCGAAATTATGAAGGCGGAATATGAGAGTTATATGCGTATTACACCTTGTAATGAATGTGGTGGCATGCGTCTGAAGAAAGAGTCTCTGGCGGTAACCGTATGTGATAAAAACATTCATGAGATTACATCTCTTTCTATTTCTGAGTTATATGATTTTCTGCAAAACATGGAACTTTCCAGCCAGCATCAGCTGATCGGAAAGCGGATTTTGAAAGAGATAAGGGCAAGAGTCGGCTTTTTGATGGATGTAGGTTTAGACTATCTGTCCCTGTCCAGGGCAACCGGCACCTTGTCCGGCGGTGAAGCCCAGCGTATCAGACTGGCGACCCAGATTGGTTCCGGTCTGGTCGGGGTGTGCTATATCCTGGATGAACCCAGTATTGGTTTGCATCAGCGCGATAATGACAAGCTGATTGCAACGTTAAAGAATTTAAAGGATTTGGGAAACACGCTGATTGTGGTAGAACATGATGAAGATACCATGCGTGCAGCGGATTATATTGTGGACATTGGTCCCGGCGCAGGCAGTCACGGTGGAGAAGTGGTGGCCTGCGGAACGGCGGAAGATTTGATGAACAACCCCGAGTCTGTCACGGGCCAATACCTCAGCGGAAAGAAGAGGATTCCGGTGCCTTCTACACGCAGAAAACCTGTTGGTAAACTGACCGTGAAAGGCGCAAGAGAAAATAACCTGAAAAATGTCAATGTGGATTTCCCGCTTGGTGTGTTTACCTGTGTGACAGGTGTATCCGGTTCCGGTAAGAGTTCTCTTGTAAATGAGATTCTTTATAAACATCTGGCAAGAGATTTGAATCGTGCAAGATGTATTCCGGGCAAACACGACAGTATTGAAGGGATTGAGCAGCTGGACAAAGTGATTGATATTGACCAATCGCCTATCGGCCGGACTCCCAGATCAAATCCGGCCACCTATACCGGCGTATTTGACCAGATTCGAGACCTTTTTGCTGCAACCACAGATGCAAAAGCGAAGGGCTATAAGAAAGGCAGATTCAGTTTTAATGTAAAAGGCGGCAGATGCGAGGCTTGTAGCGGAGATGGTATCATCAAGATAGAGATGCATTTTTTGCCGGATGTTTATGTACCTTGCGAGGTTTGTGGCGGCAAGCGTTATAACCGTGAAACTCTCGAGGTGAAATATAAAGGTAAGAGCATTTTTGATGTTTTGGATATGACGGTGGAGGAGGCGATGCCTTTCTTTGAAAATGTGCCGTCGATACACAGAAAAATAAAGACTATGTATGATGTGGGATTGTCCTATGTAAAACTCGGTCAGCCTTCTACGCAACTCTCCGGAGGGGA
>CAYRLN010000233.1:0-3485 GCA_964425065.1 uncultured Lachnospiraceae bacterium
ATATGAAATTAGCTGAAGAAGTAATTAAGTATAACGAATAGAGAAAGGAACAAAATCATGGCAAGAGGATTGGGTAAAGGTTTGGATGCTCTGATTCCCGCAGGCCCTGTGGAAGTAAAGGGTAAAAAAGAAACGGCATCTGACAATAAAGTAGAATCAAAAGGTGCGGAAACTTTTGTAAAGATTACTATGGTTGAGCCTAACAGAGAACAGCCCCGAAAAAATTTTGATGAAGATGCCTTACATGAATTGGCAGATTCCATCAAACAGTTTGGTCTGCTCCAGCCTATTTTGGTTCAAGATAGAAAAGATCATTATGAGATTATTGCCGGAGAGCGTAGATGGCGCGCGGCCAAAATCGCAGGTTTAAAAGAAGTCCCTGTCATTATAAAGAATTATTCAGAGCAGGAAATTGTAGAGATTGCGTTGATAGAAAATATTCAGAGAGAGGATTTGAATCCGATTGAAGAAGCGCAGGCTTATAAAAAACTCCTGACAGAGTTTAATTTGAAGCAAGATGAAGTGGCAGAAAGAGTTTCAAAGAGTAGAACTGCTGTTACGAACTCTATGCGTCTTTTGAAACTTTGCGATAAAGTGCAGGAGATGGTAATCGACGAAATGATTACGACCGGACATGCCAGAGCCTTACTTGCAATAGAAGATCCGGAGGAACAGTATACGGTTGCTCAAAAAGTATTTGATGAAAAGTTAAGTGTCCGCGATGTAGAAAAGATGGTAAAAAATCTGCATAAACCGGCTAAGCCTAAAAAATTAGATGACAAGGCGCTGGAAGCGATTTATCAAGACATTGCCGAAAAGTTAAAAATAGCACTCAGTACAAAAGTATCCGTAAGTTCAAAAGGAGACGGTGCCGGAAAAATCGAATTGGAATTCTACAGCCATGACGATTTAGAGCGCCTGATGGATATTTTACTTCACAAAAATTAGTTAACATAACAAAGGAGCGTAAAGATAAATGACAGCCATAGGATTATTGACCGTCAGTAAGTTTTTGACTGATATAGGATTGGGTAACCTGGATATTGGTTATATCTTTATCGGGATGTTGGTTGCTATTATCATTTTATTAATCTGTTTAATTGTACAGATTGTAAAGACCAACAAATTGAAAAAAAGATTAGACAAATTTGTTTTAGGAAAAGACGGTAAAAGCCTTGAAAAAGACATTGTTGCATTATATGAAGATAATAAGTTTTTAAAAAATGCAACAGAGAAAAATAAAAAAGATATCCGTATGTTGTATAAGAATATGGAATCCACATTCCAAAAAATAGGTGTTGTAAAATACGATGCCTTCCGTCAAATGGGGGGAAGCTTAAGTTTTTGTCTTGCACTTCTCAATGAGAATAACGATGGCTTCATTATGAATTCAGTTCATAGTACTGACGGATGTTATACTTATACAAAAGTGATTAAAAATGGTGAATGCGATATAGATCTTGGCACAGAAGAGAAAAAGGCACTTAGCATTGCCATGGGAGAATAAATAATAAACCGGCAGGAGAAGGGGCATGAAGGAAAAAAGTATCGCAGAGCTTTGCGGAAACGAAGTTTTGGGAAGACCTATTATATCTTCAGAATATCAAGTCATATTGCCTGAGGGCGCTGTATTAAAAGTAGAATATATAGAAAAATTAATAGAACTTGGAGTTACAAAGGTTTTTATCAAAGACGAACCGATTACTGAAGAAGTAGTGATTTTAAAAGCGGATGTTGAAAAGAAGGTAAAAGACAAAGTAAAATCTGTTTTAGAACATCATACGTACCAAAACAGTAGTGAGCTGGAAGAACTTATTCAAGAAGCAGATGATGTTATTTCCAACATAGTCAATGAAGAAGAAGTTATGGAAAAGGTGTATGATATCAAAGAGAGGAGTGCAGACATTTATGAACACTCTCTTAGTTTATGTACACTTGCAGTAGTAACTGCCTGTAAATTGAAATTATCAAAAGAAAAAGTTCATGACATTGGAGTGGCTTGCCTTTTGCATGATTTAGGATTAAGATATCTTACAATCGATTATGAAAATCAGGATTTATCTCTTTTAAGTCCGGCGGATTTGGTAGAATATAAGAAACATCCTATTTATGGGTATTCTGCATTAAAAAATGAGAATTGGATATCGGAAACAAGCAAGAATATTGTTTTATATCATCATGAGAGAAGAGATGGTTCCGGTTATCCGCTAAAAGCAACGAAAATCCCGACAGAAGTAGGGATTGTGCACGTATGCGATACATTTGATGAAATGATATGTGGAGTTGGATGTAAAAAAGTAAAAGTACATGAGGCAGTTCAATATTTAAGGAAAAATAAAGACATAAAGTTTGATCCCAAAATTGTAGATGAATTTTTACAATTTGCTGCAGTATATCCGGCAGGAACAATGGTTTATACGAATGAAGGAGAAACTGCCATTGTAATCCGTCAAAACAAGGAATATCCGGACAGGCCGGTAATTAGAATTTTAAAAGACAGGATGGGAAATAATGTAACAATAGACATAACCAAGGATTTGGCGGAATGGGAACTGACTTACATTGAAAGAGTTATTGAATAAATTAAAATAGAAGGAGAACTTGTCATGTTAGACATTAAATTTTTAAGAGAAAACCCGGATGTGGTAAAAGAGAACATTAAGAAGAAATTTCAAGACCAGAAGTTACCTCTGGTTGATGAAGTAATAGAGTTGGATTTACAGAGCCGTAAAACCCAGCAGGAGGCAGATGATCTTCGCGCAAACCGTAATAAAATTTCCAAAGAAATTGGTGCTCTGATGGCCCAGGGTAAAAAGGAAGAAGCTGAAGAAAAGAAAGCTTTGGTTGCAGCAGGTGCAAAGAGACTTGCCGAGTTGGAGGTACTGGAAGGTGAACTTCAGGAAAAAATCACAAAGATAATGATGACGATTCCTAATATCATCGATGACTCTGTTCCTGTTGGTAAAGACGACAGTGAAAACGTGGAAATACAGAAATACGGAGAGCCTGTGGTTCCCGATTTTGAAGTTCCTTACCATGCAGATATTTTAGACAGAATGTCCGGTTTGGACAAAGAGGCAGCAGGACGTACCAGCGGTAACGGTTTCTATTACCTGATGGGTGATGCTGCAAGAATTCATTCTGCAATGATCAGTTATGCAAGAGATTTTATGATTGATAAAGGATTTACCTATTGTATTCCTCCCTTCATGATCCGTAGCAGTGTCGTGAACGGCGTTATGAGTTTTGCAGAAATGGAAGCAATGATGTACAAAATTGAAGGAGAAGATCTTTTCCTCATCGGTACTTCAGAGCATTCTATGATTGGTAAATTTAAAGGACAAATGGTTCAGGAGAACAGTCTGCCTATCACTATGACCTCTTATTCTCCCTGCTTCAGAAAAGAAGTTGGTTCTCATGGAATTGAAGAGAGAGGCGTTTACCGCGTTCATCAGTTCGAGAAGCAGGAGATGGTTGTGTTATGT